>JAGDMV010000056.1 GCA_017860675.1 Chloroflexota bacterium | reverse complement strand
TG
Organism: Chloroflexota bacterium; assembly: GCA_017860675.1. Lineage (GTDB taxonomy): Bacteria > Chloroflexota > Limnocylindria > Limnocylindrales > CSP1-4 > CTSoil-043. The sequence continues at coordinate 10,960 of JAGDMV010000056.1, read as the reverse complement.
AGGAGTGCGGGGCCACTCCCGACGCGGTCGCCTTCCACGTCGAGGAGGCAGCGCGGGGCACGATGGTCGAAGGGGCCCGTATCCACTTCGTCGAGACTGCGGACCCGCGGGCGCTCCGCCTTGTCTGGATCGACGTCGAGGACCCGGAGGACCGCCTCGCCTGAAGGCAGGGTGAGCGGGTAGCGGGGCTGGGCGGGGCGCCTGGATGCACCATCCTGTGTCGGCGCGCCAGGGGCGGCTCATCACCCGGCCCGGGTGATACTCACCCGATCGCCTTCTGGCAGACTCCGCCTGATCAGGCATGTCATCCCGGGGGGGCGGACATCGGGGTTGGAGGGACAGGTCGATGGCATCCATGACGGCCCGCCAGAAGCGGGGCTCGGCGCCGATCCTGGGCGGGCTCCTGCCGTTCGACTCGGCCAGGCTGCCGCCCGACCTCCTGGCCGGGGCCACCCTCGCGGCGCTGGCCATCCCCGAGGTGATGGGCTACACCAAGATCGCCGGCACGCCCGTGATCACGGGCCTCTACACGATCCTCCTGCCGATCATCATCTTCGCCATCTTCGGCTCCTCCCGCCACCTCGTCGTCGGGGCGGACTCGGCCACTGCGGCCATCATGGCCACCGGCCTGCTGGGCATGGGCGCGGTGTCCGGGTCGACCCAGTACGTCGAGCTGGCCTCGCTGTCGGCGCTCCTGTGCGCCGTCCTCCTGGTCGCGGCCCGTCTGCTGCGGCTCGGCTTCATCGCCAACTTCCTGTCCCGATCGGTGCTCATCGGGTTTCTGACCGGCGTCGGCATCCAGGTTGCCATGGGCCAGGTCGGCGGGATGTTCGGGATCAGCGGCGAGACGGGCGGCACGGTCCAGAAGTTCGCCGAGACCCTCCAGGCGATCCCGACCGAGACGAACGTCGCCACGCTGGCCATCTCGGTGGCCGTCTTGGTGGTGATCGTCGGGCTGGGGCGGGTGAACAAGGCGATCCCCGGGGCGCTCATCGCCGTGCTCGGCGCGATCGCCGCCAGCTACTTCCTCGACCTCGCAGCGCAGGGTGTCACCACGCTCGGGCCGGTCCCCGGCGGCCTTCCCTCCATCGGCCTGCCGACGGATGTCATGACCGTGGACAACGTCACGGCCCTGCTGCCGACGGTGGTCTCGATGGTGGTGGTGATCCTTGCCCAGAGCGCGGCGACGTCCCGGGCATACGCGATGCGCTACGGCGACAGCTTCGACGAGAACGTCGACCTCGTCGGCCTTGGGCTCGCCAACGCCGCGGCCGGCATCAGCGGCACGTTCGTGGTGAACGGCAGCCCGACCAAGACCGAGATGGTCGACAGCGCCGGCGGTCGGTCGCAGGTCTCCCAGCTCACGGCCGCCGCCATCGTGGCGATCGTCCTGCTCTTCCTCACCGGCCCGCTGTCCTACATGCCCAACGCGGTCCTGGCCGCGGTGGTGTTCCTCATCGGCCTGCGCCTGGTCGACATCCGCGGCATGGTCGAGATCGCGCGGCTGCGGCAGGGCGAGTTCGCGGTCGCCCTGGTCACGGCCGCCGTGGTCGTCGTGGTGGGGGTGGAGCAGGGGATCGTGCTGGCGATGGCGCTCTCGATCCTCGAGCACATCTACCACAGCTACCGGCCGTTCGACGCCCTGGTGGGAACGTCGCCGGACGGCCGCGAGACGCTGGTCCCGCTGGCCGACCGTGTCGAGCTGGAGCCGGGCCTGGTCGTGTACCGCTTCGGCGCCGGCCTCTACTACGCGAACGCCAGCCGCTTCACCGAGGAGATCATGACCGTCGTCGAGGGCGCGGAGCCGCCGCTGCGCTGGCTCGCGGTCGCCGGGACGGCCATGAACGACGTCGACTTCTCCGGCGCCGACAGCATCCGCCAGGTCAAGGACGAGCTGGAGCGGCTGCATGTCACCTTCGCGATGTGCGATCTCAGCCCGAACGTCCGCAGCCTGCTCGACGCATACGGCCTGGCCGAGAGGATCGGGCCGGAGCGCATCTTCCCGACGATGGGCGATCTGCTGGCCGCCTACCGGGCGGCCGCACCGGCCGCTGGGCCAGGCGCGGCCGCAGGGCCAGGCACGGCCGCGGGGCCAGGCACGGCCGCGGGGCCCGGCACGGCCGGGGAGCCCGGGCCGGACGCAAAGGCAGCCCCAGGCGCAGAGGCAGACGCGGGCACGGGGCCGGTGGCGCCCGAGAGGTCCTGACGGTTCCCGTGTCCCGGCTCCTCACCCGCGACGAGCAGCGGCAGGCCGGCGAGTCGGCGAGGGCCGCCCTGCCGCTCTCGGTCCACGCGGGCTGGACCCCGGGCCCGGGGCGCCCGGACCCAGTCGGCCTGCTCGAGGAGCAGGCTGCGTCGCGGGTGCCGGGGCTCGTTCCCATTCGCCACGGGCGGATGGCCGTGTCGCCGTTCAGCTACTACCGCGGCGCGGCGCTGGCGATGGCGGCCGACCTCGCCACGATGCCCGCGAGCGGGATCGTCGTCCAGCTGTGCGGCGACGCCCACCTCTCCAACTTCGGCCTGTTCGCGTCGCCCGAGCGTGACCTTCTGTTCGACGTCAACGACTTCGACGAGACGCTGCTCGGACCATTCGAATGGGACGTCAAGCGCCTGGCCGCGAGCATCGTCGTCGCCGGTCGCGAGCGCGGGTTCGGCGACCACGCGAGCCGCCATGCTGCCCACCTGGCCGTCCGCTCCTACCAGGACCGGGTGGCCGAGTACGCGAGCATGCGGACGCTCGACGTCTACTACGCCAGGGTCGACGTGGCGGCCGTGATCGCCTACGTCGACAAGCGGGCGCGCCCGTTCCTCAGGACGACGGTGCGCTCGGCGTCCCATCACGACGCGCTGCACGAGCTGCCGAAGCTGACCGCCGTCGACGCCGGGGGTCACCGCCGGATCGTTGACAACCCACCGATCATCAGCCATCCCGCCGACCTGCACAACGACCGGGTGGCCGCCGTGCTGGCGGACTATCGAAGCAGCCTGCAGGAGGACCGCCGCGTCCTGCTGGATCGCTACCAGCTGGAGGACGTCGCCCTCAAGGTCGTCGGGGTCGGGAGCGTGGGGCTGTACGCCTTCGCGGCGCTCTTCCTCGGCAGTGACGATGACGACCCGCTCTTCCTCCAGGTCAAGCAGGCGGAGGCCTCGGTCCTGGAGCGGTTCCTGCCGCCCAGTCGCGAGCCCAGCCATGGCGCCCGCGTCGTGGCCGGCCAGCGCCGGCTGCAGGCCGCCGGCGACGTCCTCCTCGGCTGGGCCGTCGGGCGGGGAGACCGCCACTGGTACTTCCGCCAGCTCCAGGACCAGAAGGGATCGGCCGTGGTCGACGCCATGGCGCTCGAGGACCTGGAGACCTGGGGCCGGCTGTGCGGCTGGGCGCTGGCCCGCGGTCACGCCCGCTCCGGTCGGCCCGCCGAGCTCGCCGGGTACCTGGGCACGGGCCGCGAGTTCGAGCGCGCCATCGGCGAGTTCGCCGTGGCCTACGCCGACCAGACCGAGCGCGACTTCGAGGCCTTTACGGCCGCGATCCGGAGCGGCAGGCTGGCGGCCGAGCCGGGGGTCTGAGCCCGGGCGGGACGCCCGCCCGGGCCGCTTGCCTAGTAGCCGTGCTCCTCGTCGAGCACGACCTTGCCCCGGAACGTGCGGTAGACCCACGTCGTGTAGGTCAGGACGAGCGGCATGCCGATCACGGCGATGATCAGCATCACCGTCAGGGTCAGGTCCGACGACGCGGTGTTGTTGGCCGTCAGCGATTCGCCGCTGCCCCGGGCCGGGAGCAGGACGGGGTAGAGCGCGATCCCGAGCGTGCCCACCAGCGCGGCCACGATGCCCGACGATGCCAGGAACGCCCAGCCCTCGCGGTGGACGCGGAGGAGCAGCGGGAAGGCGACGGCGAGCACGACGAAGGCGGCCGGCGCGACCCAGGCCAGGATCGAGCCGTACGCGTCCCACAGGCCCGGCGCCTCGACCCGCGACCAGGCGGTGACGACGACCCACATGACGAGGGTGGCGACCCAGCCGACGACGGCGACCCGCCGGGCGCGGTCGCGGATGACTCCCTCGGTCTTGAGCTGGAGCCAGGCACCGCCCTGCATCAGGAACATCGACGCCGACAGGAGGCCCACTGCGATCGCGAAGGGCGACAGCAGGCCGAGGAAGTCCCCGGCGTATTCGGCGTCGGCGGTGAGCGGCACGCCCCGCATCACGTTGCCGATGGCGACCCCGAACAGGATCGCCGGCAGGATCGACCCGATGGAGAAGGCTGCGTCCCAGGTCGTGCGCCAGCCGCGGCCCGGCTCCTTGCTCCGGAACTCGAGCGAGACCGCGCGCAGGATCAGGGCGGCCAGCACGAGCATGAGGGCCAGGTAGAAGCCGGAGAAGACGGTGGCATAGACACGGGGGAAGGCGGCGAACAGGGCGCCGCCGGCGGTGATCAGCCAGACCTCGTTGCCGTCCCAGACGGGCCCGATCGCGTTCAGCAGGGTCCGCCGCTCGCGGTCCGTCCGGGCGGTGTAGAGGTGCTGCATGCCCACTCCGAGGTCGAACCCGTCGAGGATCGCGTAGCCGACGAGGAGGACGCCGAAGAGGAGGAACCAGGTGCCCTGGAGGAAGGTGTTCTCGGCCATCGCTCGGTCGCCTCCGTCAGCCGGCGCTCGGGGCGGGCTGGGCCGCCTGCGGCGGTGTCTCGCCGGGTGTCTCGCCGGGCGGCAGCCCGGCGGGTGCCGCCGGCTCGGCCGCGGTAGCCGCCCCGGGCGCCGGCGCCGGGCCGTGGCCCAGCTCCTTGCGCACGAGGTACAGCCAGAGGCCGCCGAGCAGGACGTACATCGCCACGAGCAGGCCGAGCGAGAGGGCCACCTGCTCGGCCGGGACGACGACCGACACCCCGTCGCTGGTGCGCATCAGGTCGTACACGATCCACGGCTGGCGGCCGACCTCGGCTGTGGTCCAGCCGAGCATGATGGCGATCAGCGGCAGCGGCGTGGCCAGGACCGCCAGCTTGAGCCACGTCTTGCGCCGCCAGACGCTGCCGCGCCACAGGAACCAGGCCCCGAACACCATGACCAGCAGCATCGCGGTGCCGAGCAGGACCATCAGGTGGTATGCGCCCCAGGTGATGGTGATCGGCGGCCAGTCCTCGACCGGGAACTCCGCCAGCCCGGTGATCGAGGCGTTGGGGTCGCGGTAGGTCAGGAAGGACAGCAGCCCGCCGATCTCGATCCGCGGTCCCGGTTCCTGGTTCGCCAGGTCCTGTGTCGGCGGGATCAGCGGGATCGTGAGCGGGACCCCTGAGCGCGTCTCGTACAGGGCGTTGATGCCGGCGAACTTGGCCGGCTGCGTGTTGGCGACCTGGACGCTGCTCATGTCCCCGGTGACGAACATCAGGCCGGAGCCGACGAAGGCGGCGACGAGCGCGATGGGCAGGCAGACCTTGGCGACGTCGAGGTGCTTCCCCTTGAGCACGTACCAGGCCGACACGCCGAGCATGACGAAGGAGCTGGCGGTCAGGGCCGAGGACACGGTGTGGAGGTAGCGCGGGATGGTGGACGGGTTGAGGGCGGCGGCGAAGAAGTCGGTCAGGCGGGCCTGGCCGTCGATCACCTCGTAGCCGGCCGGGGTCTGCATCCACGAGTTGGCGATGAGGATCCAGACCGCCGACAGCAGCGTCCCGACGAAGACCATCCAGGCGGCGAAGGTGCGGACTCGCGAGGAGATCCGGTTCCGGCCGAACAGCAGCAGGCCGAGGAAGACCGACTCGAGGAAGAAGGCGAGGATCCCCTCCGCCGCCAGCGGCGACCCGAAGATGTCGCCGACGAATGCCGAGTAGGACGCCCAGTTCGTGCCGAACTGGAACTCCATGACGATCCCGGTCGCCACCCCGATCGCGAAGGTGAGGGCGAAGATCCGGGTCCAGAAGACCGCCGCCCGGTCGTAGACCTCGCGCTTCGTCCGGTGGCGGAGCGTCTCGAGGACCGCGATCAGGCCGGCCAGCCCGATCGTGATGGACGGGAAGAAGAAGTGGAACCCGACGGTCAGGGCGAACTGGATGCGGGCCAGCTGTTCGGCGTCCACGGGCGATCCTCCGGCTGCTCCTGGGTGACGCCGAGTTTGGCCGAGCGGTTCGCCTGCGGGTAGGGCCGTTTGTCCCTGCCCGCGCCGGCCGCCCTCGAGCCCGCCCTCGCGCCTGCCGCCCTTGCCTCGCCGGCTACCCGTCTCCGCCGTCGAAGCGCCGGTAGCGCCGGCCGATCAAGGAGAAGGCGGGAAGACGACCGAGCCAGTCGGTGAGCGGCCGGCCAGGACTGCCGTCGCGTCCGGCCACGAACGGGCCGCCGTCAGCTGCCGGGCCGGAGGGGCGGGCGTCGATTACGGCGAGGTCGATGGCCACCCGGCCAGGCTCGGCCGATCCCAGCTCGGCGATCGCCTCGTCGGGCCACTCGCCGGCCTCGAAGGTGACCCGGACCTCCGCCTCCGCTCGCCAGCGCGGCCGCCGCAGGAGGATGCGCCGCCACAGGCCGGCCACCGCCGGGGTCACCCGTCCGTCGCCCGGGCTCGTCACCAGGGCCACGTCCTCGCCCCGGCTCCAGCGGGCGGCCTGGTGGAGGAGGGCGTACTCGTCGAGATCGGCATAGCCGCGCAGGTCGTCGGCCGGCGAGCTTTCGCCGAAGATGGCCTGGATCGACGGGGCGAAGATCTCGGCCAGGTCGAGGTCGATGGCCCGCACGGTGCGGTGGAAGTAGACCTGCTGGTACATGAACAGCCGGGCGGTCAGGAACATCTCCAGCGCGCCGAGTCCGTTCTCGAGGACCGTGAGCCCGTCCTCGCCGATGAACGAGTAGCGACGCAGCCGCTCGGCGTCGACCGGGCCGGACGAGATCCCGCACAGGTAGGCGTCGCGCCTCACGTAGTCGAGGTTGTCCACGGTGAACGGGCCCGACAGCAGCGGTTGGAGCCAGCGCACCCAGCGCGGCATCGCCGCATCGCCGAGCGGCGGCTTGGCCACCAGGTAGGCAACCCAGGCCGGGTCGATGGCCTCCCCGGGGGCGAAGCCGTCGCGCCGCGAATCACCCCCCGGGGCCCGGCGCAGACCAGCGACGAGCGGGCCGAGCTCGCGGGTGATGATCAGCTGGGAGAGGTCCTCGTGGCTGAGCGACTTCTGCCCATCGCGTCGTGGATCCGCCGGAGCCGGGAAGCGGGCCAGCACCTGCTCGTCGAAGAAGTGGGCGAACGGTCCATGGCCGACGTCGTGGAGCAGGCCGGCGACGCGCAGCGTCTCGACCACCAGCCCCTCCGAGGGCGGCCCCAGGCCCGGATCGGTCAGCCGCAGCGTGTCGGCCAGGCTCGGGTAGAGCTGGCGACCCCAGAGGCCCGCCTCGTGCATCACGCCCAGGCAGTGGGTGAAGCGGCTGTGCTCGGCCGTCGGGAAGACCCAGCGCGCGCTCTGGAGCTGGCTGATCCGCCGCAGGCGCTGGAGCCAGGTGGAATCCAGCAGGTCCTCCTCGGCGGCGTCCTCGGGCTCGAAGCCGGCCGCGCGGGCCTCGGTGGGGGCGAGCCGCTTGGTCAGCTCGAGGTAGCCGTGGATCGGATCCGAGATGAGGTTGACGGCGGCGAAGCGCGCTGGTCGCACGGCCCGATTGTCGCCCCTCGGGGAAGGGGGCGTGTCGCCGTCGCGGCCGCCGCGCCCCGGTTCGCGCTCCAGCGGTCCGAGGCGGGTCCGCCGCGGACGTCCACTCAGCGGGCCCGGTAGCGCCCCGCCGCACGTTCCAGGAGCGCGGCCACCTCGTCGCGCAGGGACGCTGGCTCGAGCACCTCGACTTCGTCGCCCCAGCCCAGGATCCACGACCGGATCTCGATCGTGCCCGAGACCGTGGCCCGCCAGGTGAGCCCGCCGTCGCCGGCCGGCTCGATGGCCTGGGTCGGGTGCCAGCTGGCCTCGGCCACGCGCCCGGCTGCCGCGGGGTCGAAGCGCAGCACGACCTCGACCTCCCCCTGGTCGGCGATGATGGTCCAGGCTCGCTCGAGGAGCGTCTCCACGGTCCCCGGCGCCGGCGGCTCGAAGTGCTCGGCGGTGAGCGTCACCTGGCGGATCCGCTCGACCTTGAACGTCCGCTGGGCGCCGCGCGCCTCGTCGAAGCCGATCAGGTAGAGGGCGTGGGTGGTTGCCGAAGGCTCGATCAGCCACGGGTGGACGCGGGCGGTGCGCGTCGGCCGGCCGGGCTGGTTCACGCTCGGGTCATAGGTCAGCTCCACCACCCGGCGCTCGGCCCAGCCGCGCACCAGCAGCAGCAGGTGCCTGGCGCCCACCGGGTCGGGCGGGCGGCGGGCCATCACCTCCAGGGTGCGCTCCACGTGGCGGCCGAGCTCGCCGGGCAGCGCCTCGGCCAGCTTCTGGAACGCCCCGGCGAGGTCCGGGTCGTAGGCGTCGGCGTACTTCGCCATCAGCCGGGCGGCGAGGAACACGGCCGTCGCCTCGGCCAGCGTCAGGCGCAGCGCCGGCAGGAACGCCCGGCCGTCCACGCCCCAGCGGCCGCCGTCGGCCCAGAGGGGGATGCCGATCTCCTCCTCGAGGGCGGCGAGGTCGCGGTAGGCGGTCCTGCGCGACACGCCCACGAAAGCCGCGATCTCACCCGGCGTGGCCCCCTCGGGCCGGCCTTCCAGGAAGCGGACGACGCGGTAGAAGCGGGCCAGCCGATCGCGCTTCGCCCCGGCCCGACCGGATGCGGCGGCGCTCTCAAGGGCGTCCATGGTCATCCTCCCACCGGCGGCCGGACGCTCAGCGGCCGGACGGTCACCGGCAGGTCCCGGTCCGTGGCCGACAGGCTGGCCCGGATCGTGGCCTGGATCGCGCCGGCCGTGACCGGCTCTGCCTCGCCGTTGACCCAGGCTTCGAACAGGCCGAGCTGGCCGTCGCCGAACACGTAGTAGTCGATCTCGCCCCGCCAGCGGTGGAGCGAGCGGTCGCCGGCGAACCAGCGCACCTGGGGGAACGCGGCACGGAAGATCTCGCCGTCGATGGCGACCCGGCAGTGGCGCGCCGGCGCGCCATCCACCCGGACGAGGCCGCGATCCTCGGCTGCCATCAGCCGGTCGGGCACGAGCGCCGCCGCCAGGACGGTCGCGTCCAGGTGTTCGCCGGCCAGGCGCTGGGAGGGAACCGCCGCCCAATCGGTCCCCGGCTCCCGCCACCAGCCCCGTGGCCCGACTACCGCCGCCCCGGCCGGGCCCGCGGCGGCCGACGTGGCCACATCCGCGTTCCAGGCGATGTCGTCGCCGGAGCGCTCGCCTGCGATGACGGCCTCGCCCAGCGACGCGTGATCCGCCTCGCCGCTCAGCCGGGCAGAGAGCGTGGCCGTGCTGCCCACGCGGAGGGCACCATCGCAGGCGGGTGGACCGGCTGCCGGGTCGGTCGGGCCGAAGCGCGATGCCGCGGCCGGCTCCGCGGCGATGCCGCCCGCGTTGGCCAGCGCCGCCCCGGCCAGCAGCCCGGCCGATGTGGCGGCGAGGACGGCACCGAGGACGCCCACGGCCGCCAGGCGGCGCGCACGGTCGAGCCCTGCTCCCCCGGTTCGGTAGACGATCCCGACGGCCGCGAACAGGCCCGTCCCGGCGAGGGCGACCAGCCATGCGTAGGCGATCTCCGGCGACGGTACGATCGCCTGGGGCTGGTGACCGGCTGCCGTGCCTGCCACGCCCGCCACCAGTGGCGCGAGGACGAGCGCGGTCAGCAGCCCGAGCCAGCCGGCGCCCGGGATGACCCGTCCGTCGCCCGCGGGCGGTGGCCAGGCGACCGCCATGGCGGCGATCGCGGCCGGTACGACCGCGGCCAGGCCGAGCGCGAGGTCGAGCGGGCCACCCGGGCGGTACCAACCCAGCAGGATGATGCAGGTGGCTGCCCACAGGCCGGCCAGGATGCCCGCGAGCAGGCGCAGCTCGAAGCGGCGGACGATCACCAACCGAGCATAGCGGTCGGCGCACACGGGGGTTAGGATGCAGCCGTGGCCCGGCCCCTGATCTCGTTCCTGACCGACTACGGCCTGCGCGACCCATTCGTCGCCATCTGCAGGGGCGTGATCCGCTCGATCGCGCCCGAGGCCGAGGTCCTCGAGATCAGCCACGAGGTGACGCGCTTCCGGGTGCGCGAGGGTGCCCTCACCCTGGCGGCAACCGTTCCCTGGCTGCCGGTCGCCATTCACCTCGCGGTGGTCGACCCGGGCGTCGGGACCGTACGCCGGCCGATCGCCCTGCGTGTGGCGCGTGGCGACTTCATGGTGGGACCGGACAACGGGCTCCTGCTGCCGGCCGCCGAGCGTCTTGGCGGCGTGGTCGAGGCGCGGGCCCTGACCGAGCGGTCGCTTTTCGTCGTCGACGAGGTCTCGCCCAGCTTCCACGGCCGGGACGTGTTCGCCCCGGTAGCAGCGCGGCTGTCCAGTGGCACGCCCTTCGAGGTGGTGGGCCCGACGATCGATCCGAAGTCGCTCGCCCGACTGCCGCTGCCGGTGGCGGTCGTGGCCCAGGGCGAGCTGCGAACCGCCGTGCTGCTGATCGACGGCGGCACCGCCGCCGACCTCGCCCGGGCACTAGGGTCCGCGGCCCCCGGCGATCGTGTCCTGGTCGAGCTGCGAGGGACCGGCGACGCGCCGCCGATCCGGATCGAGGTGCCCTGGGTCCAGACCTTCGGGGCCGTGCCGCCGGGGACGCCGCTGCTGTACATCGACGCGGACGGGCGGCCCTGCCTGGCGGTGAACCGGGCCAGCGCGGCAGCCAGGCTCGGATTGTCCGAGGACGACCCGGTCGTGCTCCGCCGCCCGCGCTGAGGGGCGGACCGACTGCACCCGATCACCCGTCGCCGCGGCCGGCACCGCACGCGCCCCCCGTCGGCCCTCCTGTGACGGTTCGGGATCCGTTCCGAGCCGTTCGCGGCGTCCAGCGCGGGGTACACTGCCGGCGGACCGAGCCCCGAGGAGGA
>JAGDMV010000055.1 GCA_017860675.1 Chloroflexota bacterium | reverse complement strand
ACTTCGCCTGGGCCCAGGTCGCGGCCGTCGGTCCCGGCTTCGGGTCCCCGAGACCGGTGCGGGGCGCGCCATGCCTGAGGCGCGCCCCGTTCCCTTGTCTGCCTGCTCCGCGGCCCGGCGCGGTAGGGGCGGCCGCGCGACAGGCGGCCACGCGATGGTCGGCAACGCGATGGTCAGCCGCGCCGGGCCAGCTGCGCCGCGCCAGCTGCGCCGCGCCGCGTCGGCGGCCCGAAGGTCCCGTTCCGGTCCCCGCTCGCGGTACCGGGTGAGTACCACCCCCGTCGTTGCCGACCGGCAACGGAAAGCCGGCAAGCTGGTCCGAGCGGTGCGGTCCGGTGCGATCGTAGGTCACCTTTCGTACTAGACGGGTCCCATAGCAGCGCGCACGATACGCAATGCCGATCGCGCGGATGACCTCAGGAGTCATCGTCGGGGAGAACGATCGGAGCAGGAAGCATCGGCGGCGCTGTTCTCCAGCCGCCTCTCTCGGGGACCTGTATCGATGAACGAGCGAACGCTCACGCGCCGGCGGACCTCGCTGTTCCGCCGGATCGGCTGGCTGGCGGTCGCCGCCCTGGCCACGATCGCCCTCGTCGGGCCTGCAGCCGCTCCCGTTGGCGCGGCGCAGAACCCCGGGGCCATCTGGACCTCGCTGGCGAATGGCGCCAAGGTCAACGCCAACATCTACGAGGCCAAGTCGGACGTCTACCTCAACGGCGGCCCGCAGAACTGCGGCGGCGGCGGTGGGCTCCCGGACGGCCCCTACTACTTCCAGGTGACCAACCCGAGCGGGTCCGTCCTGCTCTCGACCGACGCCATCAAGTTCCGCCAGGTCGAGGTGATCGGGGGATACATCCACGGCGTCTCGGGCGATGGCAACCACGCGACCGGCAGCTCCCCGGAGGGCTGCCCGGACTCGCTGCCGGTCCAGCTCATGCCCTTCGCCGACACGCCCAATCCCGGCGGCGAGTACAGCGTCGACGTGGCGCCAGTGGCCGAGGTCGCGGAGTGTGAAGGCTTCAGCGCGGGCAGCACCACCTTCAACTTCAAGGGCTGCGTCAACACCAAGAACGACAACTTCAAGGTGCGCGTGCCCGAGCCCGATCCCGGCAGTCTCCTCGTCACCAAGACCCTGGCCGGCAATCTGACCGGCTTCGCCGGTGGCGACTTCGTCTTCAGCGTGTCCTGCGACGGCGAGAACTACGGGCCGGTCACGATCAACCTCGCCTCCGGCAGCGAGTCCGCTGACCCCATCACCGGCATCCCGGCCGGCGCCGAGTGCACCGTGACCGAGACTGACACGCCCGCGGCGGGCGCAAACGCGACCTGGGGCGACCCCGCGTACGACCCGACGGGCGGCCAGGTGACGATCGTCTCCGGCCAGCAGGCCCAGGTCGAGGTCACCAACACCCGCACCTACAACCCGCCGCCGACTCCGGCCATCTCGATCAGCAAGACGAACGACGCCGACGGCCCCGTCGAGGCCGGCGATGTCGTCGACTACACGCTGACCCTCGACGTCACGAACGGCCCCGTGCCGGCCGCGACGATCGAGGACGTCCTGCCGGCTGGGCTCGGCACGCCGTCGAACATCTCTGACGGCGGCACCTACACCCCCGCCACCCGGACGATCACCTGGAACCTCACCAACGTCGCCGACGGCAAGACGCTGACCTACGAGGTCGAGGTCGCGGCGACCGAGCCGGGCAGCTACACCAACACGGCGACCATCACCGAGGGCCCGTGCGAGACGGCCTGCTCCGACACGTCCACTGTCGTCGTCGAGCCGTCGCCCGAGCAGGCGGTCCTCCTCGTCCACAAGACACTCGACCTGCCCGGCAACCTCGATGACATCGACGGCGAGGGCTGGGACTTCGACACCGCCAACATCGCCGGCGGGGCGCTCACCGAATCGGTCAACCCGACCGACGAGAACGGCTGGGCCGGCTTCCTGTTCACCCTGAGCGGCGAGGGCCCGATCGTGGTCGACCTCGGCGAGACGGTGCAGCAGGACTACAAGTTCGTCTCGGCCGTCTGCTTCGACGAGGAGGAGGCCGAGGTCGGCACCGAGGTCAAGAAGGACGCGGCTGTCACCGGCATCGAGATCCCCGGTGGCCAGACGGTCATCTGCGAGTTCGTCAACAAGAGCGGTGAAGAGGAAGAGGCCACCGCCACCCCGAAGCACGTCACCCCGCCGCCGACCGACACGCTCGGCCTGGCGAGCGGTACGGGCAGCGACAGCTGGCGGATCGTCCTCCTCGGGATCGCCGCCCTGCTGGCAACCATCCTTCTGCTCACCCCGGCGGAGCGCGCCTTCGCTCGCCGCCGCCGCTAGCCTCGCTCGCTGTCCCCGAGTAAGGCTCGATCGGGGCCCGGTCCGCCGGGCCCCGATCGCCACGTCTCAGACCCGGTAGCGGGCTCCGTCCCGGGCGAGGTCGACCGGGCCGTCGAAGCGCTCCCGCACCATCCCCACCGTCCGGGCGGCATCCCGGCGCATCTGCAGGTGGGTGAGCAGCACGCGGGAGGGCCGCGTCGCTGCCGCCAGCGCTCCGACGGCAGGTGCGTCCAGGTGCAGCGCCCCCACCGGAACCGGTCCCGGCCCGAACGACACCTCCGCGAGCAGCGTGTCGCCGGGGCGCACGAGGGGCACGAGGTCCTCCAGCCGTCCGCAGTCACCCGAGAACACGAGGCTGGGCGCGGCCGGTTCGGCAGCGGGCGAGACCCGGACGGCGAAGCTCTCGCCGGCGTGGGTCACCCGTCGCGTCTCGAGGGCGAAGGGCCCGACGACGAGGCGTCCCTCGGCCCGGTCCTCGACGTCGAGCGCGGCCGCCGTGAAGCCCGGCTCGCCCGCCAGGCCGTCGAGGCGTGACGCCAGCCCTGCCGGGGCTAGGATCCGGACCCGGCGCGGCGGTTCCCACTCGTAGAGCAGGTAGTGGCGCAGCGCGACGAGGTCGACGAAGTGGTCGGGATGCAGGTGGCTGACCACGATCGCCACCAGGTCGGCGGGCTCCGTGCGCCCGGCCAACCCGGCGAACGCCCCCTGGCCCATGTCGAGCAGCAGGAGCTCGCCGTCGAGCTCAACGAGGTAGGAGGACGACGCCGTCCCCGGGACGTCCGGGTAGGCGGCGCCAGAGCCGATGACGGTCAGGTCCACTCGCGGATCGTAGCCGTCGTGGCCGGCGCTGGGTGTCGCCTCGCCGACAGGAGCCGCGGCGCACCCGCCGCTGCGCGCCCGCTGCGCCGTGCGAGCCGCGGTCCGCGGCGCTCGCGGCCGCACAGACTGGTCACCCGGCGGCACCCGCGGCCGCGCGCCCCGCGTCTCCGCCGCTACGGGGTGGGCGTCGGCTGCCTGCCGGGCGGCGACTTCGCCGGCTTCGGCGTGTCCTCCGGTCTGCCCGGGGGCGTGCGGCCGGGCTTCGGCGTGGGCGTCGCCTCGGCCGAACCCGGTCGGGTCGGCGGCGTCGCCTGCGGCTTGCCGGGCGGCGACTTGTCCGGCTTGTTGCTCGCCGCAGGTCCTGCCGGCGCGGCCGGCGGCGTCGCCTCGAGGGCCTCGAGGATCTTCGCCTCCGTTCGGGCGACGTTGGCCAGGATCGCCTCCGCGGCCCGCTCCGGGAGGCGCTCGGCGAGGGCAGCGAGGACTGCCCGATGGCGCTCGAGCCTGGCGGCGACGGTCGCGCGCCGCGCCGCGTCGCTGCCGGCGACGGCCATGGTCTCCTCCACCTCGGACCGGTACGCGTCAAGGGCAGCGACCACGGCATCGCCGTTGCCGGATCTGGCGGCCACCCCCGCCTCGTCGAGGCGCTCGTCGAGCCGCGCGAGCTGAGCATCGACCCTGGCGGCAGCCTCGGTCGGCAGGGTCAGCTCCTCCGCCCACAGCCGCAGGCCGTAGAGGGGACCGCCCGGGCCGCTGGCGATGACGCCCCCGACCCCGACCACGACCAGGAGGAGCGCGGCCGCCAGGAGCCCGGGTCCGAGCGCCAGCCGGAAGCGCGGACGGCGGTCAGCTTCTGCCGCGCGGCCCCGGGCCTCGGCCAGGACGGCCGCCCGTGCCCGGGCTGAGGCGGCGGGGTCGGGCGCCAGCGTCGCCGAGGCATAGGCCTCCAGCCGGGCGCGAAGGTCCGCGTCCAGCTCGACCTGCTCCTGGTGGCGCTCGTCCATCGTCATTCCCGGTGCTCCCGCTCTGTCGGCGGCTCCTCACGACCCGGTGCGTCGCCGTCCAGTCCGAGATGGCGGCGAAGCGCCGCGATCCCCCTGAACTGGAGGCCCCTGATCGTCCCTTCCTGCTTGCCCATCGCGACGGCCGCCTCGCGGGCCGACAGCCCGGCGAAGAAGCGCAGCGCGATCGCGTCCCGCTGCTCGTCGGTCAGCGCGGCCAGCGCCACGCCGACCGCCTCGACCTCCTGGCGCGCCGCCGCCAGGTCGTCCGGACCCGGACCCTCGTCGGGCCGCTCGGCCAGCGCCTCGAGCTCGACATGCTCACGGCGTGTCCGGAGATGATCGATGACCGTGTTCCTGGCCAGCCGGAACAGCCAGCCCCCGAACGGGATGCCCCGTGCCTCGTAGCGCGGGAGCGCCTCCAGGGCCTTGACGAAGACGAGCTGCGTCAGGTCCTCCGCGTCGCTCGGGCGGCCGACGCGGCTGGCGACGTACCGGTAGACCCCGTCGTGGTAGGTGTCGAAGACGGCCCCGAACGCCTCGGCGTCACCGGCCTTCGCCGCCTCCACGAGCCGGTCGATCCCGGTCTCGTCGCCACCCGTCATAACGAGCCGCCCGTCCCCGCGTTAGGCGCGGCCGCAGCAGACACCAGTTCGGCGCCCGGCCGTGACCATGCGCCGGTGGCTGCGGCCGGCCTCCTCACCCCGAGACGAGCCCCAGCTCGTGGCCGACGCGGTCGAAGGCGGCCAGGCAGGCGTCGAGCTCGTCGTCGGAGTGGGCGGCCGTGACGATCGTCCGCAGCCGGGCCGCCCCGAGCGCCACCGTGGGGTAGACGACCGAGGTGGCGAACACGCCCTCCTCGAACAGGCGATCGGCGAAGCGGATCGCGGCAGCGGCGTCGCCGACCATCACCGGGGTGATCGGCGTCTCACTGATGCCCGTGTCGAAGCCGAGCCGGGCGAGCTCGGCCTTGAACCGCCGGGTGTTGGCCCACAGTCGCTCGATCAGCTCCGGCTCGTCCTCGAGGACGTGGACGGCGGCGATGCAGGCGGCGGCCACGGCCGGCGGGTGGCTGGTCGAGAACAGGAAGGGGCGGGCACGCTGGACCAGCATCTCGCGCAGGACCAGCGGCCCCGCCACGTAGCCGCCCAGCACGCCGATCGCCTTCGACAGGGTGCCGACCTGGATGGCGACCCGGCTGTGGAGACCGAAATGGTCCACCGACCCGCGGCCGCTCCGGCCGAGCACGCCAGAGGCGTGGGCGTCGTCGACCAGCACGTCGGCCCCGAACGCCTCGGCCGCCTCGACGATGCCCGGCAGGGGGGCGATGTCACCGTCCATGCTGAAGACGCCGTCGGTCACCACCAGGATCGAGCGGTACGCCCCGGAGCCGTCCGGGCGTCCGCGCTCCCGGGCCTCGCGCAGGAGCTCCCGAAGCGTGGCGACGTCCTTGTGCGGGTAGATCACCCGGGGCGCTTTCGCCAGGCGCATGCCGTCGATGATCGAGGCATGGTTGAGCTGGTCGGAGACGATCAGGTCCGGCTCCCCGGCGACGACCGGGATGACGCCGGTGTTGGCGGTGAAGCCCGACTGGAAGGTGAGCACGGCCTCGACATCCTTGAAGCGGGCCAGCTCTTCCTCGAGCTCCTCGTGGAGGGCCATCGTGCCGGAGATCGTGCGAACCGCCCCCGAGCCGGCCCCGAAGCGTCGCACTGCGTCGAGCGCCGCCTCGATCAGCCGAGGATGGGTGTTGAGCCCGAGGTAGTTGTTGGACGAGAGGCTGATGACCTCGCGCCCGTCGACCGTGACCCTGGTTGCGTTGGCGCTGGTCATGACCCGGAGGGCGCGGAACAGGCCGGCGGCCTTCAGCTCGTCCAGCTCGGCGGCGAGATGGGCGAGCGGCTCGGAATGGGTGCTCATCGCGCGTCTCTCCTCGCAGCCCCGGCAGTCCGCCCGGCGCTGACGGTCCTCGCGGTCCTCGCGGTCCGCGGCCGTGTCACGAGGCCCACTCCATGATGACCTTGCCGGCGTCGCCGGAGCGGGCCGCGGCGAAGGCGGCAGCGTGCTCCCGGAACGGGAACCGGTGAGTGATGGCCGGCCGGATGTCCAGGCCGGACTGGAGCATGACCGTCATCTTGTACCAGGTCTCATACATCTCGCGGCCGTAGATGCCCCGCAGGGTGAGCATCTTGAACACGACCTGGTTCATGTCCAGGGTGATCTCCTCGGTCGGGATGCCAAGAATGGCGACGCAGCCACCGTGGGCCATGCCGGCGATGGCGGCACGCAGGGCGCCGGCGTTGCCCGACATCTCGAGAGCCACGTCGAAGCCCTCCACCATGCCCAGCTCGGTCATGACCTCGGCGAACCCGCGCTGACGGGGGTCGACGACGACCGTGGCGCCCATCCGGGCGGCCAGCTCGCGGCGGACCGGGTTCGGTTCCGACACGACGATGAAGCGGGCACCCGCGTGGCGGACGATCGCGGTCGCCATCAGGCCGATCGGCCCGGCCCCGGAGACGAGCACGTCCTCGCCCAGGACGGGGAAGGCGAGAGCGGTGTGGACGGCGTTGCCGAACGGGTCGAAGATCGCGGCCACCTCCTCGTCGACGCCCGGCCAGTGGTGCCAGACGTTGGTGACCGGCAGGGCGACGTACTCGGCGAAGGCCCCATCGCGCCCGACCCCGAGGCCGACCGTTCGGGCGCAGAGGTGGCGGCGGCCGGCCAGGCAGTGCCGGCAGCGCCCGCAGACGACGTGGCCCTCGCCGCTGACGAGGTCGCCCGGCCGGAAGTCGCTCACGTTGGAGCCGATCTCCGCGATCTCGCCGACGAACTCGTGGCCGACGATGAGCGGCGGCCGGATCGTGGCGGCGGCCCACGGGTCCCACGCCTCGATGTGCAGGTCCGTGCCGCAGATGCCGGTCCGATGGACCCGGATGAGGACGTCGTTGATGCCGATCGACGGCTCGGGGACCTCCCGCAGCTCCAGGCCGGGCCCGGGTGCCGGTTTGACCAGGGCGAGCATCGCACCTCCTCGGGACGGCACGGCGCCGTCTCAGTCGCTCCGGGCGGGGTGGGAGCGGGCGGTCAGCAGGTTCGTGGCCGGGCTCCCGGCCGGCACCTCGCCGTCGGGCCCGACGATCGGGTTGGTCACGCTGCCGATCCGCTCGACCTCGACGCGGACGACGTCGCCCGGCTCGAGGAAGACCGGGGGGTCGCGGAAGGCGCCGACGCCGGCGGGTGTCCCGGTGATCACGACGTCGCCCGGCTCCAGGGTGATGACCGAGCTGATGAACTCGAGCAGGGCGGGAACGTCGAACACCATGTCCGACGTGTGCCCGTCCTGCATGAGGATCTCGCGTCCGGCGTCCGTCCCGGTCGCGGGCGTCCGCCATGAGCGGATGGCGAGGTCGCCCGGGTCGCCCAGCTCGTCGGCGGTGACGACGGCGGGCCCGAGCGGCAGGAACGTGTCCGAGCCCTTGGCCCGCAGCCACTGGCCGTCCCCGTGCTCGCCGTCAGCCAGGGCGGTGCGCACGCCCTGCAGGTCGCGGGCGGAGATGTCGTTGGCGGCGGTGTAGCCGGCGACGTGGGCGAGCGCGTCGGCGGCCGGCGTGCGGCGCATCCGCCGCCCGATCACGACCGCCAGCTCCGCCTCGAGATCGAGCGCCCCGGTGCACGCGTGGCGGATCACCGGCTCGCCGTCGCCGACGACGGCGTTGCCGAACTTGGCGAACAGCATCGGGCGGTCCGGGATCGGCCGCCCCTGCTCGAGGATGTGGCCGCGGTAGTTCTGACCGATGCAGACGATCTTGCCCGGGTCGAGCGGGGCGACCGGGTGGATCATCGCCGCCGGCAGGCCCGCCAGGCCGGCCGCCAGGGCGCGAGCCAGCGCATCGCGCGTCTCGGCCAGGTCGGCGTCCTCCGCCAACAGGCCGCGCAGGTCGAGCATCGCCAGCTCCTCGCGCAACCCGGCCTGGTCGACCAGGCGGTCGAGGGTCATTACGCGGTCGCCGTCCACGATGCCGACGACGGGCAGGTCCAGCTCGTCGAGGTAGGCGATGAGTCGCATCGAGGCCTCCGGTGGATGGCTGCCCTGGCGGTGCCGCCATCGGCGTCGATTGTGCCACGGGCCAGACGTGCGCTTGCCAAGGTGGCCGGAGTTCCAGGTCGCGGTATCTGGGTCGCACCGCAAGATTCGGTATTGACATGCGCAGTGTCGCCCTTTACCTTCCGCTAAACCGGTTTGCTAACCGTTTTCGCGTTTGCAGACCGCGGTCACCGTGTCGAGGCCCGTGCCCCCAGCTGCACGGCCGGCATGGAAGGGGTGGAGGAGCCCGGCAGGGTTGGTCCAGCAGCGCAACCGCCGGACGCGGATCGCCGATGTCGCCCGGGAAGCGGGCGTGTCCAAGACCGCGGTTTCGTTCGCCTTCAACAGCCCTGAGCGGCTCAGCTCGGACACGGCCAGCCGCATCCGCGAGGTGGCGTCCTCGCTCGGCTACCGGCCCCACCCGGTCGCCCGCATGCTGACGCAGCGCCAGACCCGCACCCTCGGCGTGCTCACCCCGCAGGCCCTCTCGGTTGTCTTTGCGAACCCCTTCTTCTCGACCTTCAGCCAGGGGGTCGCGTTGGCGGCCGAGGAA
Organism: Chloroflexota bacterium; assembly: GCA_017860675.1. Lineage (GTDB taxonomy): Bacteria > Chloroflexota > Limnocylindria > Limnocylindrales > CSP1-4 > CTSoil-043. The sequence goes on along the minus strand of JAGDMV010000055.1, from coordinate 5,898 downwards.
GCTGCCTACTCGCTGCTGTTCGTGTCGCCGGTCCTCGGCTCGCTGGAGCTGGCGGTGGACCGGGCGACGGTCGACGGGCTGGTGGCCGTCGGGCTGTCGGAGGAGCATCCCGAGGTCGAGCAGGTTCGCCAGGCGGACCTGCCGATCGTGATGGTCGACTCAAGCCCCTTCCCCGAGCACAGCTCGGTCGACGTCGACGACGAGAAGGGCGCCCGCGCGGCCGCCGAGCACCTGGTGGGCCTGGGTCACCGCGACTTCCTGGTCGTGGGCGCCGAGCCGCCGACGCCGGGATCCCGGGTGTCGTTCGACGGGATCGTGGGACGTCGCCTGGCCGGCTACCGGGCCGCCCTCGCGGCCGCCGGCATCGACCTGCCCGACGAATGCGTGGTCGTTGGCCCGGCCACGGTCGAGGGCGGCACCGAATGCTTCGCCCGGGCCTGGGAGGATGGTCTCAGGCCGACGGCCGTCCTGGCCATGAGCGACGCCATGGCCATCGGCGTGCTCGCCGCCGCGCACCGGCTGGGCCTTCGCGTTCCCGAGGACCTGTCCGTCGTCGGCTTCGACGACATCGACGTCGCCCGGCTCGTCAACCCCCCGCTCACGACCGTGCACCAGCCGGTCCGCCGGAAGGGCGAGGAGGCCTGCCGCCTCCTCCTCGCGGCGATCGAGCGCCATGACGAGCCGCGGCCCGAGCACCGCCGCCTGGACACCCGGCTGATCGTCCGGGGTTCCAGCGGCCGAGCGCCGCAGCCGCGGCAGGAGGTGGCGGCGGAGGAGTGATGACCGGACGAGCGGGTCGCCACGGTGGCGGCCCGGGACCGGAAGAGGGCCGCCACCGGCGGCCACCCATCGGCAACACCGGTCGCGGACCGCGGCCGGAGGCAGGAGGATCAAAGGAACCGATGCGCAAGACCAAGCTGGTAGCGCTCTTTGGAGCGCTTGCCATCATCGTGGGCGCCTGCACGACCGCGGCGTCGCCAGCTCCGGCCAGCGAGGCTCCGGCCAGCCAGGCCCCGGCCACCGAGGCCCCGGCCAGCCAGGGCCCGGCCACCGAGGCCCCGACCGCGGCCCCGGCCGGCCTGAGCGGCACCGTCCTGGCCTGGCACTCGTACGGCTCGTCCGGTGGCCTGCGCGTCACCGCCGAGGTCACGACCTGGACCCGGATCGTCGAGGCGCTTGAGGCCGCGAACCCGGGGCTCACGATCAACTCACTCGATGTCCCGTTCGACCAGATCTTCAAGAAGTTCACGGCCGAGTCGGCTGCCGGCGGCGGGCCCGACATGTACATCGCCCCGAACGACGAACTCGGCAAGGAAGTCCGGGGCGGGTTCCTGGCCAACCTCGACGGCAAGATCGACGAGGTCGTGGCCAACAGCACCGACGTGGCGGTCGAGGGCTCGAAGGTCAACGGCCAGCTCTTCATGGTCCCCGAGTCGCTCAAGGCCGTGGCCATGTACTACGACGCCGAGAAGATCCCCAACCCGCCCAAGACGACCGACGAGCTGCTCCGTTCGTCAAGGACGGCGGCAAGGTCGGCCTGATCACCGGCGCCTACTTCGGCTGGGGCTTCTACGGCTCCTTCGGCGGCAAGATCTTCGACGAGAACGGCAAGTGCGCCGCGACCGCCAACACGGGCGTCGGCGACGCGATCCAGTTCTACGCTGACCTCAAGGCCGCCGGCGCGGTCGAGGATCCCGACTACAACAAGATCAGCGACGGGTTCAAGAGCGGCAAGCTCGACCTCATCTTCAACGGCAACTGGGCCCTTGGCGACTACAAGCAGGTCCGGCCGAACCTCGCCGTTGCACCCGGCCCGACCGGCCCCGGGGGCGGTGCCTTCAGCTCCCTGGTGGGCGTCGACGGCTGGTACATCAACTCGGCAGTCAGCCCCGAGCAGCAGGCCCTGGCAATCGGCGTCGCCTCCGAGGCGGTCAGCGCCGCATCTCAACAGCTCTACGTCGACCTAGCCGGCCACGTCCCGGCCAACAAGAACGTCACGATCATCGACCCCTTGGTGAAAGCCTTCGCCGAGTCGTTCCTCCAGGGGACGCCGCGGCCGCAGACCAGGGAGTTCGACAACTACTGGACCCCGTTCGGCAACGCCTGGAACGAGGTCCTGCAGAAGGGGACCGACGCCCAGGCTGCCGTCGCCGTGGCCTGCCAGCAGATGGACAAGGCGAACGGCAAGTAGCTCGCCCGCGGTTCGGGGTGGGCCGGCACCGGGCCGCCCCACCCCGTCCGCACTCGTAGCGGAAGGAGGGTGAAGGCGAATGACGGCAGCAGCACCGGCGGCCGCGGTCAAGCCCCGTCGCCGCTGGGCCGGGCTGGCAGGTGGAGGAGGAGGTGGCCGGGTCAGCCGGGTCGCCTACCTCTACCTGGTGCCGGCCTTCCTGGTGATGGGCATCATCACCCTCTACCCGCTCCTCTACCAGGTCTGGATGTCGTTCACCGACTACGGGGTCCAGAACCTCCGCGAGACCGCGCCTCCGCCGGCCTGGGTGGGCCTCGACAACTACGTCAACGTGCTGACCAGCGCGCTGGCGATCCCCAACTTCGACTTCCTCCGGATCATCCTCTACAACCTCGTCTGGGCGTTCTCCAACGTCATCATCCACGTGGTCCTGGGGGTGGCGATCGCGGTCCTGCTCAACACCCGCGGGCTGTGGTTCCGGCGCTTCTACCGGGCGATGTACATCCTGCCGGTGGTCATCCCGCCGATCATCGTGGCCACGGTCTGGCGGGCCATGTACGACGCCCAGGACGGGGCGGTCAACCTGATGCTGTCCGGTGTCGGGGTGCTGTTCCGCATCCCGCCCGACTTCTTCCAGATCGACTGGCTCCGCCAGGTGGAGGACCCGATCGCCTTCATCCCGCTCCCGCTCGCCTTCTACGCGATGCTCATCACCAACACCTGGCTGGGCTGGCCGCTCAACGCGGTGGTCGCGACCGGGGCGCTCCAGAGCATCCCCAACGAGCTGTACGAGGCGGCCGAGATCGACGGCGCGTCGTCCTGGCAGAAGTTCCGCAACATCACCATGGCCTACCTGCGGCCGGCGATGCTGCCCTATGCCATCTACGGCTTCGTCATCACCTTCAACCTCTTCCACCTCTCGTACTTCATGTCGCAGGGAGGGCCGTTCGGCCGGACGGAGCAGCTCGTGACCCAGGCCTACCGCCTGGTGAACGAGCAGCAGCTGTACGGGGTGGGAGCCGCCTTCTGCGTGATCATGTTCTTCATCCTGCTCGCGATCACCCTCGTGACCAACTGGCTCACGAAGGCGACCGCCACCTACAACCTGTAGGAGGCGAGCGATGACGAGCACCACCGCGCCCGCCCCCGCCCTGGCCAAGACGGCGGTCAAGACCGGCAAGCTCCGGCGCGACAGGCTGCCGCTCGGCCGCCAGCTCCTGCTGCAGCTGATCTGCATCGGGATTCTCATCACCGTCCTGTTCCCGATCATGTGGGTCGTCAGCATGTCGCTCGACCCGCTCAGCCGGTCGCGCCCGGAGGGGCTGAATCTCATCCCGGCCAACCCGACCCTGGAGGCCTACGCCCAGGTCATCCAGCAGCCGACCAACAACCCCGTGTCGTTCCTGGAGCTGGCGAAGAACAGCTTCATCATCGCCTGCACCAGCTCGCTCTTCTCGGTCCTGATCGGGGTGAGCGCCGCCTATGCCTTCTCGCGCCTGCACTTCCGCGGCCGGTCGGTGCTGATGCTGGTCATCCTGGGCGTGCTCATGCTGCCGGCGGTGGCGACCCTCACCCCGCTGTTCGTCATGCTCAACAAGATCGTCGTCACCCTGCCCGTCATCGGCGAGTTCAACCTGCGCAACTCGCTCATGGGCGTCATCCTGGCGATCATCTCCGGCCTGCTGCCCTTCGCCATCTGGAACCTGAAGGGCTATCTCGACACGATCCCGCGCGAGCTGGAGGAGGCAGCTTCCGTCGACGGGGCGACGACCAACCAGACGTTCTTCAAGATCATCCTGCCGCTCGCCACCCCGGCCCTGGCGGTGACCGCGTTCCTGGGGTTCGTGTCCGGCTGGACTGAGTTCTACTTCTCCTGGATGTTCCTGACCAAGCCCCAGGACTTCACCCTGGCGATGGCGCTGTACGCGATGCAGGGCCAGTTCACTAGCACACCCTGGTCGCTGTTCGCCGCCTTCGCCATCCTGGTGGCGATCCCACCGGCGGTCGTCTACTTCTTCGCCCAGCGCTGGATCACCTCCGGTCTCGCGATCGGTGCGGTCAAGGGGTGAGAGCCGGGTGACCGGCCCGCTCCCCGGAAGTCCGCGGGATCAGCCCGCGGCTGACGGACGCGAAGAGGGGACCGGCGACGCCTCGATCGATCCCGGGGCGCCACCGGCCCGGGATCGTGATGCCCCGCCCGATACCGTGGGCCCGCTATCCCGCGCCCGCCACGCTCCGCCCGACTTCGAAGCCCCGCCGGCGTGGGTCCGCGACGCCGTCTACCACGGCTTCAAGGGCGGCGATCTGCTCGGAGTCGCCGAGCGCCTGGACGACCTCGTCGACCTGGGCGTGACCGCCCTCTACCTCAACCCCATCTTCGCCTCGGCCGCCAATCACCGCTACCACACTTACGACTACCTCGCGGTCGACCCGCTCCTGGGCGGGAACGCAGCCTTCCACGAGCTGATCGAGGCGGCCCATGCGCGCGGCATCCGGGTCGTCCTCGACGCCGTGTTCAACCACGTGGGTCGTGGCTTCTGGCCCTTCCACCACGTCCTCGAGGCGGGCGCCGACTCGCCCTACCGCGACTGGTTCCACTTGTCCGCGGAGGTGCTCGACCGCGCGCGGGGCCTGCGCGCCTACCCGGATTGGACGCCGGGCTGGGAAGAGGTGGCGGCCGATCCCGGCCCGTTCCTGAGCGGCGACTGGAGTCTCCAGCAGCTCGGCTACCGGGCGTGGTGGGGCTTGCCGGCCCTGCCCAAGCTCAACACCGATCACCCGCCCGTCCGCGAGTTCATCTGGTCGGTGGCCGAGCACTGGCTGCGCCAGGGGGCCGACGGCTGGCGCCTCGACGTCCCTCAGGAGATCGCCGACCCGTCGTTCTGGGCCGAGTTCCGGCGCCGCTGCCGGACCGTTCGGCCCGACGCCTACCTGGTCGGCGAGATCTGGCACGTCGAGCCGGGCTGGCTGACGGGGAGCGGTGGCCCGTTCGATGCGCTGATGAACTACCCGTTGACCGAGTCGATCCTGTCGTTCGTGGCCGGGCCGTCGCTCGACGCCGGGCTGGTGGCAGGGCACCACGAGCTGTCACGTTTCGTCGCGCCGACCGACGCGCCGGGGTTCGCCGGGCGGCTCGAGTCGCTCCTGGCCGCCTACCCGCCCGCCACCACGGCGGCGATGCTGAACCTCCTGTCGAGCCACGACATGCCCCGGGTCTGGTCGCTGTGCGGCGGCGACCCGGCCGCCGTCCGGCTGGCCTACCTGCTGCTGGCGACCCTGCCCGGCGCCCCCTGCGTCTACTACGGCGACGAGGTCGGCATGGAGGGCCGGGGCGACCCCGACTGCCGGCGCGGATACCCGCTCCGGCAGGAGGACCGCGACGAGACGTTCCGGGCCTGGCTGCGGGCGGCCCTGGCGACGCGGCGGGCGGTTCCAGCCCTGCGGGCCGACGGGGTGCGGGTGGTGGCTGCCGAGGACGGCCTGCTGGTCCTGCTCCGGGGTGGCGATGCGGACCGCAGGGCCGGCGGCGGAACCGCGGTCGTGGCGGTCAACGCGGGGAGCGTCCTGGCTGAGGCCACGGTCGCGCTGCCGGAGCTGGCCGGCCGGGTGCTGGCGCGGGCGCAGCTCCCCGGCGACGGCGGGCCGGACCGGGTCGCGGTGGATGGTGAAGGCGCGGCTCGGCTGGCGGTGCCGGCGCGAACCGGATT
>JAGDMV010000180.1 GCA_017860675.1 Chloroflexota bacterium | reverse complement strand
GACCACCTCGCGGTGCGCCCCGTCACCACGGCCCCGCTCATGCCGCCGAATCTGACCCCTTGGCCGGCGGCCGGGGCGCCCCTATACTCGCCCCGATACCACTGCAGTCGACACCCGGACCGTTCCCAGCTGCTCCGGCGGGCGTCGGCGCGCACGGGTGCGCCAGCAAGAGAGGGAGTGGTGAAGCAGGTACACGATGCCGCCTTCGTCGACCTGATTGCCTGCGAGCGCGACTGCCGTTCCTGCGGCTACGCGGCCGCCCTCGACTGTGACGGCAACTGCGGCGTCTGTGCCCACAACTCGTACTGCCCCTGCGTCAACCCCGTCGTCGCCCGGAGCAAGAGCGCGCTGCGCCTGATCGAGCTCCGGCCGATCCTCCTCCAGGACATCCGCGGCCGGATCTGATGGACCGGGCCGGACTGCGCGACCTCCTGGAGCGGATCCGGGCGACCTCGGGGCGTCTTTGACCTTCCCACCAAGGAAGCGCGCGTCACCGAGCTCGAGGCGCTTGCCGCGGCGCCCGGCTTCTGGGACGACCAGCGGGCGGCCCAGCGGGTCCTGCGCCAGGCCGACGGCCTGCGGGCGGAGATCGGCGTCTGGCGCGAGATGGAGTCCACCGCCGCCGGCCTGCTCGAACTGCTCGAGCTGGCCACGGAGGTTGATGACGCCGAGATGGTGACCGAGATCGGCGGCGACGCGGACGAGCTGGCGGCGCGCTTCGCCCGCGAGCAGACCGCGCTCTTCTTCTCCGGCGACTATGACGACCGCGGCGCGCTGATCTCGATCAGCGCCGGGGCCGGCGGCACCGAGGCAACCGACTGGGCCGAGATGCTCCTGCGCATGTACCTCCGCTGGTGCGAGCGCCACCGCTTCGGGGCCGAGGTGGTCGACCGCACCGAGGGCGACCAGGCTGGCATCAAGAGCGCCACCATCGCGGTCGACGGTCGCCGCGCCTACGGCTGGCTGCGTCCCGAGCGAGGGGTCCACCGGCTGGTGCGGATCAGCCCGTACGACGCCCAGAAGCGGCGCCACACGACGTTCGCCCTGGTCGAGGTCCTGCCCGAGGTCGAGGACGAGACCGAGATCGAGCTCGACTGGGACCAGATCCGGGTCGACAACTTCCGCTCGTCGGGGGCAGGCGGGCAGCACGTGCAGAAGACGAACTCGGCGGTCCGCCTCACGCACCTGCCGACCGGCATCGTGGTGACCTGCCAGAACGAGCGCTCCCAGACCCAGAACCGCGAGGTGGCCGAGAAGGTCCTCCGTGCCCGCCTGCTGGAGCTGCGCCTCGAGGAGCAGGAGGCGGAGCTGCGCCGGCTGAAGGGCGAGGGGGCCGGCCGCCAACCGGCCGAAGGTCATGGGGGGGCATGCGGCGACGCTGCGGCCTGCCCGCGACGATGATCTCCCCGCCTGCCTGGACACCTGGCATGGCGCCGTGGACGACTACGGCCTCCGGGTGGGCCGGCCGCCGACGCCCCGCTCCTACGGGCAGCTGCGGCTGCTCGTCGCTCACGCGCTGGCCACCGACCCGGGGCGGTTCTGGGTCGCCGTGCGCCCGGCGACGGACGGCGGCGAGCGGATCGTGGGCTTCGTCTCGGCGACGGTGAGAGGCCCGGTCTGGTACCTGGCCATGCTCTTCGTCCGGCCCGGCGAGCAGGCTGCCGGCCTGGGCTCGGCCCTGCTCGAGCGCGTGCTGCCCGCGCCCGGTGAGGGCCTTGTCCGGGCGACCTGCACCGACTCGGCCCAGCCGATCGCCAACGCGCTATACGCCCGGATCGGCATCATGCCCCGGCTGCCGGTGCTGCAGCTCGTGGGGCGGCCCGACCAGGCGCCCCTGCCCGAGCTGCCGGCCGGCGTCATCGCCGTCCCCTTCGAGGATGTCGAGGTGAACGGTGGCGACGGCCGGGACGACGGCGGCCTGGCGGTTACGCTCGACGCCCTCGACCGGGCCGTGCTCGGCTACGAGCGGCCGCTCGAGCACGCGCTCCTGCGGCGGACCGGCCGGCACGGGTTCCTTTTTCGGGCCCGCGGGGGACGAGCGCTCGGCTACGGCTACGTGGCCGATAGCGGGCGGCTGGGGCCGATGGCCCTCGATGACCCGGAGCTGGCGGCGCCTGCGCTGGGGCAGCTCACGCGGATGATCGACCCTCCCGGCGCCTACCTGGCCTGGATCCCGGGGAGCTTCGGCCAGGCTGCCGCCGCCCTCCTGCGGTCCGGCTTCAGGCTGGAGGACTTCCCCGCCCTCTTCTGCTGGGATCGCGACTTCGCCCGCTTCGATCGCTACGTTCCGCTGTCGCTGGCGATCCTCTGACGCGGGCCCGCCCGGCTGGGGTCGGGCACGAGGCTGGGACCTGCAGCCACGCTCGCGGCGCTCCGGTGGTAGCCTCGCCGGGACGTGACCAACCTCCTCGCCCGGCGCGGCCCGCGCCCCGAGCTCGCCCCGCCCGCCGCCGGCCCACGCCCGGTCATCGAGCTGGCCGGGGTCAGCAAGGTCTATCCGAACGGGAAGGCCGCCCTGCGCGACGTCGATCTCGCCCTGGGCGAGGGCGAGTTCGTGTTCCTGGTCGGTCCGTCCGGGGCCGGCAAGTCCACCCTGCTCCGCCTCCTGATCCGCGACGAGCTGCCCACCAGCGGCCAGGTGCTGATCGACGGCCAAGACGTCGCCCGCGTCTCCGGCCGCGGCGTGCCGCGCCTCCGTCGCCGGATCGGGGTCGTGTTCCAGGACTTCAAGCTCCTTCCCAACCGTACGGTTCGCGAGAACGTGGCCTTCGCCCTCGAGGTCACCGGCACGCCGCGCCGGCTCATCGGGCCGGCGGTCGAGCGGGCGCTGTCGGTGGTGGGTCTCAACGCCCAGGCGCGCCAGCTGCCGTCCACCCTCTCGGGCGGCGAGCAGCAGCGGACGGCCATCGCCCGGGCTCTCGTTCACGAGCCCCGCCTGATCATGGCCGACGAGCCGACCGGCAACCTGGACCCCCTGATCAGCTGGGAGATCATCCAGCTCCTGCTGCGCATCAACGAGCTGGGCGTCACCGTGCTGATGGCGACCCACAACGCCGACGTCGTCACCGCCCTCCGCCGCCGGGTCGTGGCCCTCGAGGAGGGCCGCATCGTGCGCGACGAGGTCGGCGGCTACCACCGCGAGGACTGAGGTGCTGGCCGCCCTGCTGGGATTCCCCCGCTTCCTCGCCTTCTCGCTCGGACGAGCCTGGCGCGGCTTCTGGCGCAACGCCCTGATGAGCCTCGCCGCCACGGCGACGATGGTCCTGATGCTCGTCCTGCTGGCCGGCTTCTGGCTGGTTCAGGCGGGGCTCGGGGCCGGGCTGAGCTACGTCGAGGAGAAGGTCGAGGTGGTGGCCGACCTGCGGGACGCGCCGGGCGCCGAGGACGCGATCACCGTGCCCGCCGCCGAGCTGATGGCCCGCCTCGTGGCCGACCCATCGGTCCGCTCCGTGTACTTCGTGTCCAAGGAGGAGGCGCTCGCCCGCTTCCGGGCGCGGCTGGCCGAGCGGGGCCAGGCCGACATCACCGGCTTCCTGGATCGCAACCCGCTGCCGGCCAGCCTGGAGGTGAAGCTGGTCGACCCGCGCCGCTACGAGTCGGCGGTGGAGACCCTGCGGGGCGCCGACGAGATCGTCGAGCAGGTGGTGGAGGTCAAGCGCCTCGTCGAGATGCTGACCTCGGTGACGGGCGTGCTTCGCACGGGTGGGGCGGTCCTGCTCCTGCTGGTCGGTTTCACCGTGCTCTTCATCGTGGTCAACACGATCCGCCTGGCCGTGGTGGCCCGGGCCAACGAGATCGAGATCATGCGCCTCGTCGGCGCCTCCGACGCGTTCATCCGCTGGCCGTTCATCTTCGAGGGCGCTTTCGTCGGCCTTGCCGGGGCGCTCATCGCGCTCGCCCTGCTGGCGCTTGCGGCCGGGCCCTTGTCGGATCTCATGTACGACTTCTTCCGGGTCCTGCCCCTCGAGCTGGGCAGCCTTCAGCGCGACGTCGTCGTGCTCGTCCTCGGGACCGGGGTCGGCCTGGGGACGCTCGGGGCGTGGATCTCGGTCCGGAGCTACCTTGGACGCTGAGCGCGGCGCGACCGGGACCGCGTCGCTCCTTCGCCCCGATCCGCACTGCGGCCGGGATGCCCACCCCGGACCTCCCGGTGATCGACCCGGCCTGTCTTCAGCATCTCTTCAGCAAGCGAGGTGACGATCCTCCCATGAGTGCCCCCCGGCACCCGTCCTCCCCACACGGATCCTCCGACTCCGACATGTCCACCGGGACCGAGCCGTCCCGGGCCGGCGCACCTCCCGACGCCCCGCGCTCGCTGTCGAAGCCACCCCTGCCCGGCGCGCCACGACGCCGCCTGGACGGCGCGAGCGGCATCGCCCTGGTGGCGGTGGCCATCGCTGCGGTGGCCATCGTCCTCGGCGTGGTGAACGTCCTGCGGCCGGGCCCGTCGGGCGGCTGCCAGGCTGATGCCTGGGACGCCGTGCCCGCGGAGACCTCTCTCCCGGATAGCTGGACGCTGGGCGCCACCGACTTCTACGTCGGCAGCCAGACGACGACCCTGGTCGGGCCGGTGGTGGACGAGACGGCCGGTGGCGGCGCCGTCGTCTACGCAAGCGTCACCTGCTACGGGGACAGCGCCGGCGACGCGCTAGAGCGGTCGAGATCGTCGGCGGAGGGCGCGGGCGCCACCGTCGAAGACCTGCCCGGACTCGGCGACAGGGCCTACGTCATGTCCGATTCGTCCACCGGCAGCACCGCCTACCACTTCCGGCGCGGGTCGCTGGTCGCCTACCTGGCCGTCTCCGGCACGGTCGCGCCGGCCGAGCTGGACCAGCTGGCGGTGTCCGTCGACGCGGCCATGGCGAAGTCCCAGGGTGGGCCTGCCCCGTCCGTCGCGTCCCGTCCGACGACGGCGCCCGGGACCAGCGAGGAGCCGGCCGAGTCGCTGGAGCCGAGCCCGGGGGAGAGCGTCGAGCCGGAGCCCAGCCCGGTCGCGGCAGCCCTCGAGGGGCGCCTGCCGTCCGAGGTGAACGGCATCGCTCTGACGAAGGACAGCGCGACGGGCGACATCGTGCTGTCCGAGGACATCCCGAGCCGCGCGCTCGTCGCTGCGCTGCGCACCCTCGGCAAGACTCCGACGGACCTGCTCGTCGCCCAGGCCTACGACGAGACCGGCGTGCTCGCGTCCTCGATCCTCGGGTTCGAGCTGCCGGGCGTCGAGGGCGCCGAGCTCAAGTCGATCATCCTCGGCTCCTGGCTGCTGG
>JAGDMV010000054.1 GCA_017860675.1 Chloroflexota bacterium | reverse complement strand
TCCACGTCGACCGTGACACACCACGGCGTGCCGATCTCGTCCTGGCGGCGGTAGAGCTTGCCGATCGCGGCCGTGTCGTCATAGACCGCCATCACGTCGCGGCGCAGGTCGGCCACGATCCTGCCGCACATCTCCACGATCTCGGGGCGCTTCTTGAGCAGCGGCAGGACGGCCACCTTGTACGGCGCCAGGTCGGGATGGAAGCCGAGCACGACCCGCTTCTCGCCCCTGACCTCCTCCTCACGGTAGGCGTCGATGAGGAAGGTGAACGACGCCCGGTCGGCGCCGGCCGAGGTCTCCACGATCCAGGGTACGTAGTGCTCCTCGGTTGCCGGGTCGAAGTACTCGAGGTTCTCGCCCGACTCCTTCTGGTGCCGGCCCAGATCCCAGTCGCCCCGGTTGTGGATGCCCTCCAGCTCCTTCCAGCCGAACGGGAAGCGGTACTCGACGTCGATCGCCTTCTTCGCGTAGTGGGCAAGCTCGTCCTTGCCGTGCTCGCGGAAGCGAAGCCGGTCGGGCCGCACCCCGTAGGCCTCGTACCAGGCGCGCCGGCGCGGCAGCCAGGCCTCGAAATGGGCGGCGGCCTCGTCCGGGCGGACGAAGTACTGCATCTCCATCTGCTCGAACTCGCGCATCCGGAAGACGAAGTTGCCCGGGCTGATCTCGTTGCGAAAGGCCTTGCCGACCTGGGCGATCCCGAACGGGAGCTTCTTCCGCGACGTCTCCCGGACGTTGCGGAAGTTGACGTAGATGCCCTGGGCCGTCTCGGGCCGGAGGTAGACGACGGCAGCGTCGTCCTCGACCGGGCCGAGGAAGGTCTTGAGCATCAGGTTGAAGCGTCGCGGGGCAGTCAGCGGCCCGGCGTCGTTGGGGCAAACGAGGCCCAGGCGGCCGATCACGGCCGGATCCAGCAGCTCGGCCGGCGACAGGCCCTCCGTGCCCTCGAACTCGTCCACCCGGAAGCGGCGGTGGCACGTCTCGCACTCGACGAGCGGGTCCGAGAACGAGGCAACGTGGCCGGAAGTGACCCAGATCTGGGGGTGCATGAGGATCCCGGAGTCGAGGCCGACGATGTCGTCTCGCTCCTGGACCATCGCCCGCCACCAGGCTCGCTTGACGTTGTTCTTGAGCTCGACCCCGAGCGGCCCGTAGTCCCAGACGGCGTTGATCCCGCCGTAGATCTCGGAGCTGGGGAAGATGAAGCCGCGCCGCTTCGACAGCGACACGATCGTTTCGAGGTGGGCGACGGCAGGCTCGACCGAGTTCGGGTCGACGGCGGGCGTGGTCACGGGCGTTCGCTCCTGGTGGGCCCGGGCGTGGCAGGCTCGGGCGGCGGGCGTGGAGGCCCGATCGTAGCAGACCCCGGGAGCCCGACGACCGCCGGGCGAGCGCGGCGCGGGCGCGGGCGCGGGCGGACCAGGGAACGACCGCGCGCGGAACGGCTGGGCGCGGATTGATCGGTGGGTCGGGCGGCGGCGCGGTCGGGCCAGGGCTCCGTCACAATCCCGGGATGGTTCGTCCCGGGCCGGAGTCCAGCTCTACCCGCATCGCTACCCTCGGCCTCATCGTGGCCGTCGTCCTGTGGGGCACCAGCTTCGTAGCCATGAAGTCGGCGCTTGCAGCCTTCGAGCCGCTGGCCGTCATGGCCGCGCGGATGATCCTGGCGTCCGCCCTCATGCTGCCGCTCTGGTCGCGCCGGCCGGCGCCGGCGCGGCGTCCAGGCGACTGGCGGAGGCTCGCCCTCCTGGCCGCCCTCTATCCCTGCCTCTACTTCGCCTGCGAGGCCCATGCCATCAGCCTGACCACCGCGTCCCAGGCCGGCGCCATCTCGGCCATGGCGCCTCTCTTCGTCGCGGTCGGTGCCCACCTGTTCCTGGCCGAACGGATCTCCCGCTGGGCCATCCTCGGGCTCGGCCTCGCCGTCGGAGGCGTCGTCGCCCTGTCGCTCGGAGGGTCCGACGTGGCCGGCGCCCAGAACCCGGCGCTCGGCAACCTGCTCGAGCTCGGGGCGATGGCGGCCTACGCCGCCTCGGTCGTCATCCTCAAGCGGCTGAGCGGCCGCTACGACTCCTGGCTCCTGACCGGGATCCAGTGCGCAGCCGGGGCGATCGTCTTCCTGCCGGCACTCCTCCTCGCCCCGGCCGGGTCGTGGGCCGACGCTCCGCCCGTCGCCTGGGCAAGCCTCCTGTACCTGGGCCTCGCGGTCACGCTTGTCCCGATCGGCCTCTACAACTTCGCCATCAGCCGGATGCCGGCGGCCCGGGCGGCGATCGCGATCAACCTGGTCCCGATCGTCGCCATCGTCACCGGTTGGGCATTGCTGGGCGACGCCCTGACGCCCGTCCAGCTCGCCGCCTGCGCCGTGATCCTGGTCGGCGTGCTGCTCGGCCAGCGGACCGGGCCCGGCGGATCGACGGCCGAGCCCGAGCGAACCCTCGTCCGGGTCCCCGATCGGGCCTAGCTTCGCCGCAGCGCCGTCACGCGGTCGCGAGGCGATCCCGGGGCCGTGAGCTACCAGGTCCGGACCCTCGTGACCCGGATCCTGACCGTCACCGAGTAGTCCGCGCCCATGCTCTCCGGCGTCCACCCCTCGGCCGCGATCGCCGCTCCGTACTTGGCGACGTACGCAGGCACGTCGTGGACGAGCGGCGCGCCGGGCACCACCCGCGCCTCACCCTCGAGGGAGAGGATGTGGCCGCCCTGGCGCTCGCTGTCGAGGTTGAAGGCGACCCGCGAGTTCGAGCGCAGGTTCACCAGCCGGCGTGCCCGCGGCTGGCTGAAGACCAGGATCTCGTCTCCGTCCCAGAGGAACCAGACGGGCGATGCCTGCGGCTGGCCGTCGGGGCGGACGGTCGTCAGCCAGCCGATGGCATCGCGCTCCAGGCGCTCGACGGCGCGAAGCCCCGCGGGCGTGCTCGTGTCGACCATTGGCGCACCTCGCTCACGACCTGTCCGGCAACGCCGGGGCCGCCGCGGAGTCCGCCCCGGCCCGGTAGGCGGCCCGGACCTCGTCGAGGAACCGACGGGAGCGGGGCTCGCGCTCCAGCGCGTAGCGCAGGAAGTCGGCCATCGCCAGCTCCACCTCGCGCTCCACGGCCGCGGGCAGGCGGAGCGCGGCCAGCCCCTCGACGTCCATCCGCTGGTATGCCTTCAGCAGGCGGACCGCGTCGGCGCTGATCCCGGCCGACGCCTGCCCGGGGCCCAGGTGGGCCGCGCACAGCACGCCGCCCGCGGCCGGCACCCAGCGGAGCGGCTCGTCGGCCGTCACAAGCCGGGTGCACTCCACGCAGCGGTCGACCTCGGGCCGAACGCCCAGCTCGTCGGCGAGGCGCATCTCGTACCAGCGGGCGACCCGGCCGGCCGTCATGCCCGCGTCGAGGAGCTCGTATGCCCGGCGAAGCAGCAGGTAGACAGGCTCGCTCGCGTGGCGCTCCTCGAGCGATCGGTCGGCCAGCTCGGCCAGGTACCAGGCCGTCGCGGTGGGCTCGAGCGCGTCGCGCAGCCGAAGCCAGGGCCGCTCCACGCTCACCTGGGTCACCACGTCGAACGTCCGTCCGCGCGCCAGCTGGACGCGGAGCGCGGCAAGGGGCTCCAGCGAGCCACCGAGCCGGCTCGTCGGCCGGCGGCAGCCCTTGGCGATGACCCGGAGCTTGCCGAGCTCGGGAGTCAGCAGGCTCAGGATGCGATCGGCCTCCCCGAAGTCGAAGCGGGACAGGACGATCGCGTCGGTGACGTACAGGCGGCGCTCGGGCACGACCGCACGGTACCACCGGGACGGGCGGCGGGGGCGCGGCGGGAGACCGCCGAAGCCGCGGGGGGTCGCGGGCGGCGGGGGCGCGGCGCCGTGGCGACCCGGCCGCACCACGCCGGGCGGCTACACTGTCCGGCGATGCCCGAGCCCTCGCTCCCGTTCGACACCGCCGAGCTGGTCGGCGCCGTCGAGGCCGAGATCCTGCGCCTCGTCGACGCCCACGACCCGGCCACCAGCGGCCTGTACGAGATGGTCCGCTACCACATGGGGCTGGACGGCAGCGGCCCGTCCGGCAAGCGGATGCGGCCGCTCCTCGGCCTGCTGGCGTACGCCTCGATCACCGGCGAATATGCGCCTGCCCTGCCCGGCGCCGCCGCCGTGGAGCTGGGCCACAACTTCAGCCTGGTCCACGACGACATCGAGGACGCCGACCGGGAACGGCGGCACCGGCCAACCCTGTGGGTCCTCCACGGCGTCCCCCAGGCGATCAACACCGGCGATGCGGTCTTCGTCCTCTCGCGCATCGCCCTACACCGCCTGACCGAGCTCGGCTTCCCCGACGCCAAGGTGCTCCGGCTGATGCGGCTCTACGACGAGACCTGCCTCGCCCTTTGCGAGGGCCAGTACCTCGACATCTGGGCCGGCGAGCACGACCAGCCGATGTCGGTCGAGCGCTACTTCGACATGATCGGGCGCAAGACGGCGGCCCTGATCGCCGCCTCGATCGAGGCCGGGGCGCTCCTCGCCACCGACGACGAGGCGGTGGTCTCGCGCTACCGGGCCTTCGGCTGGGCGCTCGGGCTGGCCTTCCAGCTGAACGACGACCTGCTCGGCATCTGGGGCCAGGAAACGGCAACCGGCAAGCAGCCGTCCGACCTCGCCCGACACAAGAAGACGCTGCCGGTCATCTACGCCCTGGAGCACGGCGCTCCGGCCGATCGGGCCCGGCTGCTCGAGATCTACGCCCGCCCGGACCCGGGCTCGGCGGAGGTGGCCGAGGCGGTCGCGATCCTCGAACGCTCGGGGGCCCGCGAGTTCACCCGCTCGGAGGCGCATCGCTACCGCGACGAGGCGCTCGCCCAGCTCGACGCGGCCGGCGTTGTCCGCCCGGAGGCACGGGCCCGGCTCGAGGGGATCATGCGCAGCGTGATCAGCGCGTAGGGACCGGCCGGAAGGCCGATCGGACTCTCCCACCTCGACGGCTGCTGGGAGGAGGTGGCAGGGATGCTGGCCGCCGCCGAACCGCCCGGCCCGGACGAGGCGCCCCCGGTCGTGCTTGCCCCTCGGTCATCGGGTCATCCGTCCGTCCACCGACGCACCGGGCGCCATCCCTGCCAACCTCGCCGGCCGCGGGAGCGGGCGGCCGCTGATCGCGACGGTCGTGCTGGGGCTGCTCAGCGCCATGATCTCCCTCCTCGATCGCGAGCCGGATTGGACGGTGCTGTTCATCGCCACCGCAACGGCTGCCGGTCGAATCACCCCGTCGCGTCGCCGTCCTGTTGCCACTGAGCCCGCTGGCCGGACCCCTCGGCTTCACGGCCCTGCCGCCCGCGTACTGGGCCTTCCTGGTCGTGATCGTCGCCGCCTACCTGGGCATGGTCGAAGTGGCCAAGTGGCGGTTCCAGCGCCGCGGCAGCGCGCCCGACCGGCGCGGATCGCCACGGGCCGCGGCCCCGTCGCCTAGCGGTCCGCTTCGTCCGTGACCGGCTCCTCGGGAGAGCGCTCGCGGACGGCCAGCAGCTTCCCCACGCGCCGGCCGTCGGTCGTCTCCACGATGAGGGTGACCGGCCCCAGGTCGACCTGGTCGCCGGGTCGCGGCACCCGGCCGATCCGGTGGAAGACGAGGCCGCCGACCGTGTCGTACTCGTCGCGATCCTCGAGCTCGACCGGGACGCCGTCCCACAGCTCCGCCAGGTCGTCCACCGCCAGGCGGCCGTCGAGCCGGTAGCGGTCGTCGTCGAGGCGGACGCTCATCGGCTCCTCTGTGTCGTACTCGTCCTGGATCTCGCCAACGATCTCCTCGAGCAGGTCCTCGATCGTCACCAGGCCGGCCGTGCCACCGTACTCGTCGAGCACGACGGCCAGGTGCACCTTGCGCCGCTGGAACTCGTGGAGCAGGTCGTCGATCGACATCGACTCCGGGACGAACACGGGCGGCCGGAGCAGGCTGCGGACGGCCGGCGGCTCGACCGCGCTGGCTTTCAGGAAGGGCAGCAGGTCTTTCGCGTAGAGGATGCCCGCGATCTGGTCGAGCGAACCATCGTAGGCCGGGACGCGGCTGTGACCCTGGCTCACGATCCGGTCGATCGCCTCGTCGACGGTCGCGTCGGCCGGCAGCCCGACGATGTCGGTCCGCGGGACCATGACCTCGTGGACGCGCCGGTCGCCGAGCTCGATGACCGCGTGGATCATCTGCTCCTCCTCGGCCTCGAGGACCCCCTCCTCGCCGCCGCGCTCCACGATCAGCTTCAGCTCCTCGGCCGTGATCTGGGCCTCCCTGGTCACGTCCGCTCCGAGCGGCCGCACGATCGCCCGCGTGAGCCAGGTGAGCAGCCGGACGAGCGGCGCGAGCAGCCGGCCAAGGAGGTCGACCGGGCCGGCCAGGAGCAGCGACACCCGGTCGGGGTGGGCGAGGGCGAGCGACTTCGGCACCAGCTCGCCGATCACGATCGAGAACAGGGCGACGAGGCTGGTGACGATCACCAGCGAGATCCCGTCGGCGCTGCCCGCCAGCCAGGGGACGCCGCGGATGGTGTCGGCGAGCCCGGTGGTCAGCGAGACCGCGGCCACCGCCGAGGCGAGGAAGCCGATGAAGGTGATCGCCACCTGGATGACCGCCAGGAAGCGGCCCGGGTCATCGACCAGGCGGCGTACGCGGCGTGCCCCGCGCCGGTTCTCGTCGACCAGCTGGTCGACGCGGCTGCGGCGGACCGACACGAGGGCGATCTCGGCGGCGACGAAGATCCCGGCCAGCAGCGTCAGGGCGACGATCACGAGGATCTCGGTGAGCGAACCCATCAGCCGGCTCCCCCGCTCCGCGACGTGTCGAGGGATGGCGGATCGGCTGCGGCGTCTCCGCCGCCCGGACCGCTGGTGGACCGCCGTCGATCGCCGGGCGGGTCATCGCGAACCACGTGGGCGAGTGGCCCGACCACTGCGCCGTCCGGGACGCTCGTCCGCTCGAGCACGCTCGCCTGGATCCGGCACCGGGCGCCCACGACGCAGTCCACCAGCTGCGAACCCGAACCGATGACCGTCCCCTCCCCCACCCGTGTCGCGCCGCGGAGGATCACGTTCGGCTCCAGGACCACGTCGCGGGCCAGCTCGACGTCGGCATCGACGAAGGCCGTCGCCGGATCGAGCATCGTCACCCCGTCCCGCAGCCAGCGCAGGTTGATCCGCTCGCGGAGCATGGCGGTCGCCTCGGCCAGCTCGGCCCGGTCGTTGATCCCTGCCAGGGTGCCGTCGTCGGGCACGAGATGGGCGCCGACCTCGCGCCCGTCGGCGCGGGCGAGGGCCACCAGGTCGGTCAGGTAGTACTCGCCGGTCACCGGCGAGGGGTGGAGATCGCCGATGCGACGGCGGAGCCAGGCGGCGTCGAACGCGTAGAACCCGGCGTTGATCTCGTCGATGGCCAGCTCATCGGGGGTGGCGTCCTTCGCCTCGACGATGCGCTCGATCGAGCCGTCCTCGCCGCGGACCACCCGGCCGAGGCGCCCGGGCTCGAACATCTCGACGGCGACGAGGGCGACCGCGCCATTGCCCTCGCGGCGGGCGGAGAGGACCCCGGCGAGGGTGTCGGCGTCCACCAGCGGCACGTCGCCGTTGACCACCAGGATCTCGTCGGCCGCGGCGGCCAAGGGGGCGACCATGGCCGCCCGGACCGCGTCGCCGCTGCCGAGCGGCTCGGCCTGGAGCGCGAAATCGACCCGGCCGGCGAAGACGGGACGGACCGCCTCCGTCGCGGGTGACACGACGACGAGCGCACGGGCGCCACCCGTGGCGGCCTCGACGGCGTCCAGGGTGTAGGCCAGCATCGGCCGGCCGCAGAGCGGGTGGAGGATCTTCGGGATCCGCGATTTCATCCGCGTCCCGAGGCCACCGGCCATGACGACCGCGAGGACGCGCGGCGAGGGAGACGTCACGGCTGGGCTGGGCGGACGGCGCGACCCGGGAGTCTGTGCTCCGGGTCCGGGCTACGGCCGTCCGGCGTGTTCGCGTCGGGTGTCATCGGGGTGGGCCGATCGTATGGGCGCCGCAGGGGGGTGTCAAACGAGCTGCCGGGGGCAGGCCCTGGCTCGTCCTTGTTCACCGCCCGATCCTGTGCCGGAGCCGGAGGCCGGCGCCGTCAGGGGCGTCCCGCGATCGCCTCGATCTCGACCAGGCCGCCCTTCGGAAGGGCCGCGACCGCGACCGTGGATCGGGCCGGCGGCGGGTCGGGCACGAACCTGCCGTAGACCTCGTTGACGACGGCGAAGTCAGCCATGTCGGCCAGGAAGATCGTGGTCTTGACGAGGTCATCGAACGACAGGCCGGCGGCGTCGAGGACGGCCCGCAGGTTGAGCATCGCCCGCTCCGCCTGCGCTGCGACGCCTCCCTCGACGAAGGCGCCGCTGGCCGGGTCGAGGCCGAGCTGGCCCGAGCAGAAGACGAGGCAGCCGACGCCGATCGCCTGGCTGTACGGCCCGATGGCCGCGGGAGCGAGCGAGGTGGCGACGGCGGTGCGGGTCATGGCTGCGTTCCCTCCCCCGGCACGGACGGCCGGTGTCTCGTGGCCGGTCACGGCTGCCGGCCGCCGGCGATAGGCGCGGCGACGACGAACGGCGGCGTGTCGCCGGGTGCCTCGAGCGAGCCGTCCGCCGCCTCGCGGCCGACGAGGTCGGCGGCCTCCCGCGCGGCCGCCTCCGAAGGATAGAGGACCCACAAGGTGGGACCGGAGCCAGACTGTCCGACCGGCCGGCCCAGGAGCCTCCCGAGGCCGCGGCGCAGGCCTCCCAGGGCGGGCAGGAGCGCGGCCGTCGCCGGGGCCAGGTCGTTGGACGCCGCCAGCACCCCGGCCCGGTCCAGGAACCGGCCGGCGGCCAGGCCGCGCGCCAGCTCTGCGGCGAGGTGGCTCGAGGTGGCCAGGCTCGCTCCCGCCGGCGGGCGGACGCCGGCCGCGTACGCGGCGTAGACGGCCGCCGTCGACGCGGCCACGGCCGGGGTGACGAGGAGGACCCATGGCGCTGCGCCGCGCACACCGGGGAGCGGCGTCACCCGCTCGCCGCGGCCCTCGACGAGCGCCCAGCCACCGGCCAGGAAGAAGGGCACGTCCGAGCCGAGGGCCGCGGCGGCCGCGAGGCGGGCGGCGGGGTCGAGCATCGTGGCCAGGCCCCATGCCTCGAGCGAGCCGTCGATGGCGGCCGCCCCGTCGCTGCTGCCGCCGCCCAGCCCGGCCGCGACCGGGATGCGTTTCTCCAGGCGCGCGGCGAGGGCCGGCAGGGGAGCCTCGACGGCGGTCGCGCGGAGGGCGGCCCGGGCCGCGCCGATCCCCCGCAGGACGAGGTTGTCCTGCGGCGGGCCGAGATCGCCGGAAACAGGGTCGCCACCCGGCCCGACGACCGTCAGCGTGTCCACCGGGCCCGCGGCGATGCGCAGCTCCAGGCGATCGGCCAGGCCGACCGCGACCATGACCGAGTGCAGGTCGTGGAACCCGTCGGGTCGCCGGCCCAGGATAGCGAGGGTGAGGTTGAGCTTCGCCGGGGCGTCGCGGGCGACCTGGCCCCACTCCGCGCCGCGAACCCCGGCAATCGGGGGAGTCCTCATCGCGGTGCCTCTTGCCGACGACCCCGCCGATCGGCTGGGAGGGGACCAAGGGCGGCCGCAAGGGCCAGCCACTCCCCCACCCCGAGGGTCTGCGGGCGGCGGTCGCCGGCGATGCCGGCCGCGGCCAGGGCCGCGTAGAGCCGATCGGGCTCGAGGGGCAGCTGCCGCACGAGCACGTTGTGGAGCATCTTGCGGCGCTCGCGGAAGCCCGCCTGGACCAGCCGCCAGAGCTCCTCCTCGGCGGGCGGCGCGAGCCGGTCGGGCCGGTCCGCCGGCCGGACCTCGAGGGCCAGGATCGCCGACTCAACCTCGGGTGCCGGCTCGAACGCCTCGCGCGGAACCCGCCGCACGATACGGACGACAGCGTGGTACTGGACGAAGACGGAGAGGTAGCTCATCGCCCCCGGGGCGGCCGCGACGCGCTCGGCGACCTCGCGCTGGACCATGAGCACGGCCCGGTCCGGCCGGGGCTCCCGGCCGAGCAGGAGATGGAGGACCGGGCTTGTCACGTGGTAGGGCAGGTTGGCGACCACCTGGTAGGGCTGCTCGACGAGCAGGTCCAGCTCCTGGTCGAGGATGTCGCCCTCGACGAGGCGAAGCGATCCGGCCGGCCCCGGCGCCGGCGGCTTCGCATCCCAGGCGTGCTCGATCTCCAGGGCGAACGTGTCGCGGAGGTGACGGACGAGCCCGGCGTCGAGCTCGACGGCCGTCACGGCGGCGCCCGCGGCCAGCAGGCCGCCGGTGAGGATGCCGAGGCCCGGCCCGATCTCGAGGACTGCCTCGCCGGGCGCTGGGGCGGCCTCGGCCAGGACCGCCTCCAAGACCTCGACGTCGGCCAGGAAGTTCTGCGAGAGGCCGCGGCGCGGGCGCAGGCCTGC
>JAGDMV010000179.1 GCA_017860675.1 Chloroflexota bacterium | reverse complement strand
CGTCGAGCTGGCTGAGGGCGCAGCTGCCGATCAGCCGCTCCGAGTCGCGCAGGTGGATGGCCATGGCGAACGAGCCGCTCCCGGTCAGGCGCGACTGGAAGAAGCGGTCGATGTCGACCGAGGCCATCGGGGCGTCCTGGTAGCGCGCCAACCGGGCGATCTCAGGGTCTGCGTACCAGCGCCGGAATGCCGCCAGGTTGGCGGGAACGTGCCGCCGGAGGACGACGTGGCGTCCCGGGATCGACTCGGGGAACCAGCTCCGGGCGGTCATCAGCCGAGCGTATACCATCGCCGTCATGCGTCGATGGGGGGAGACCGCCCGCCGGATCGCCGCCACCACTCGCACCTCGGAGAAGACCCGCCTGCTGGCCGAGGCGCTGGCGCGGCTCGCCCCGGATGAGCTGGCCCCGGCCGCGACCTGGTTCACCGGCCGCCCGTTTCCCGAGTCCGACCAGCGCAGCACGGGCCTGGGGTGGGCGACGATCGCGGAGGTCGCGACACGGCTCGCCGGCGTGCCGCCGGCGGCCATCGGCGCCGCCTACGATCGCTCATCCGACCTGGGCACCGCGGTCGGGGAGGTGCTCGCCGGCCGCCCCGAACCGCCCGACCCGGCCGCCTCGCCGTCGATCCGCGATGTCGCCGACGCCTTCGCGGCGATCGAGGCCGCTTCGGGCACGGCGGCCAAGGGCGCGATCCTCGAATCGCTGTTGGCGCGCTGCGACGCGGCGACCGCGACCGCGATCGCCAAGATCCTGGCCGGCGAGCTGCGGATCGGGCTGCGCGAGGGCCTGTTGGAGGCGGCCATCGCCCGCGCCTTCGATCGGCCCCTGGCCGATGTCCAGTGGGCGGGGATGCTGACCGGCGACGTCGGCGAGGTCGCCGTGCTGGCCCGTGACGACCGGCTGGCCGGCGCGCGCCTGCGGCTGTTCCACCCGCTGCGCTTCATGCTCGCCTCGCCGGCCGAGGACGCCGCCGCGATCATCGCCCGCCTCGGGCCGGTCGCCTGGGTCGAGGACAAGTACGACGGCATCCGCGCCCA
This sequence comes from Chloroflexota bacterium, assembly GCA_017860675.1. GTDB lineage: Bacteria > Chloroflexota > Limnocylindria > Limnocylindrales > CSP1-4 > CTSoil-043. Next base: position 4,633 of record JAGDMV010000179.1, on the reverse strand, counting down.
GCTCCACCGGCAGGGCGACGATGTGCGGATCTGGTCGCGCGACCTGAACGAGATCGGCGGGCAGTTCCCGGAGGTGGTCGCGGCAGCCGCCGGCCTGGCCTGGGACGGGATCCTCGACGGCGAGCTGCTGGCCATCCGCGACGGGACGGTGCTGCCCTTCCTCGCCCTGCAGAAGCGGCTCGGTCGAAAGGCGCCGCCCGACCGGCTGCTGGCCGAGGTTCCGGTGGCGTTCGTTGCCTTCGACGCCCTCGCTCTTGGCTCGCGGGCGAGCGAGGTCGAGCCGTTGCTCCGTCGTCCGCTCGCCGAGCGCCGGGCTCGGCTCGAGGCGCTCGAGCTGCCGCTCGCGGCGCCGGGCCGGCTCGCCCTCTCGCACGTCGAGTCGGTCGACTCGATCGATGGGCTGGAGGAGGCATTCGCCCGGGCACGCGCCCGGCGGAACGAGGGGCTGATGGTCAAGGACCCGGCCAGCAGCTATTCGCCCGGCCGGCGCGGCTACGGATGGCTCAAGATGAAGAAGGCGCTTGCCACCCTCGACTGCGTCGTCGTGGGGGTCGAGGTGGGCCACGGAAAGCGCCACGGAGTCCTCTCCGACTACACCTTCGCCGTCCGGGACGAGGCGACCGGGGGGCTGGCCACGATCGGCAAGGCGTACACGGGGCTGACCGACGCCGAGATCGCCGAGATGACGGCCTGGTTCGAGGCGCACACGATCCGCCGGCTGGGCCGCTACCGGGTGGTCGAGCCGTCGGTCGTGGTCGAGGTGGCCTTCGACGTGATCCAGCGCTCGGGCCGCCATGCCTCCGGCTTCGCGCTCCGCTTCCCCCGGATCGTCCGCCTCCGGACGGACAAGTCGGCCGCCGACGTCGACACGCTGGCCACGGTCGCCACGCTCTGGCGCGAGCTCCAGGCCGGGGCGGAGCACCTCGTCACCATGACGGTGACGCGGAGCGGTCTGGCGCCTGTCGGGAAGGCTCAGGAGTAGGCCAGGCGGCCGCGCTCCCGGGCCGGTGCCTCCGCGCTCCGTGCCGGTGCCTCCGCGCTCCGACCGGGTGCCGTCGTGCCCGGCCGGTGCCGCCTCGCCACGGCGGGTGCTGCCACGCACCGCCCGCCCTCGGTTCGGTGGTTCCCTCGCGCGGGTCCGGGCCGTATCCTTGCCGCCATGTTCGACAGCGGCATGTTCGACACGACGACGCTCCGGGCGTTGCCCCTCACGCTCTACACGGAGCAGTACATCATCAGGGGCACCGTGCAGACGCGGCAGCACCGCGTCTCGGACATCCTCAACAACGCCGAGAACCCGTTCCTGGTCCTCGAGGACTGCACCCTCGAGGAGCACGGCTCGGTTGACCCGCCGATGCGCGCCGAGTTCGCCCAGGTCAACCTGGGCTCGGTCCTGTTCGCGGTGACCCTCAGCACGATCGAGCCGATGCGCGAGCTGCGAACGCCCAAGGTGGCCGAGCGGGCGCTCGTGTCGATCCCGCCCTTCCGGGTGGTCGGCAACATCCACCTGCTGCCGGAGCGCAACCTGCGCGACGCGCTGGCCGAGTTCCACGGCAAGTTCCTGCCGGTGACCGACGCCACCTACTGGGCGGAGGGGCTCGGCGGGCAGCGCGAGACGGTTGCCATGGTCGCCGTGAACCACGCCCTGGCCCAGTTCTTTGCGCCCTTCCGCGAGGTCGACCCCTGGGCCGGCATGGGCGCCGGCGGACCGGCGCCGACCCCGATCGGCGGCGACGGCGGCACGGGGCCCGAGACGGCCTGAAGCCCGAACCCGGCGCGGCGGGCGCTAGGCAAGGGCGACCGCAGAATGCCCGCGGTCGCGGCGGCGATCAGGTCCCGCTCGTCTCCAGCAGGTCCGTCACGAGTCGCTCCATCTCGGCCGGCTCCAGGCCGCCGAGCCGGATCCCGCGAACGACCCCGTCCGCGTCGATGAAGAAGTGGGTGGGGATGCCGCGCGCCCGGTAGCGGCTGGCGATGCGGGTGACCGGGTCGGCGACCAGCGGGAACGTCAGGCCCGCCCGATCGGCGTAGCCGGCGACGGCGGCCGCGTCCTCGCGGACGAACACGCCCACTACCTGCAGGCCACGATCCCTGAACGCGGCGTACGTCGCCTGGAGGTCCGGGGCCTCCGCCCGGCAGTCGGCGCACCAGCTTGCCCCGAACGTCAGCCACACGGGCTTGCCGCGCAGCGACCCGAGCGAGATCGTCTCCCCATCTACTGTCGTGGCGCTGAAGTCGGGCGCGGCCGAACCTACTGCCGGTGGGGGCGCGGACGTGTCGCCGGTCAGGGCGACGGTCGTCAAGCCGCCACCACCCGGGCCCACGACGAAGGCGATCGCCGCCACCAGGACGCCGGTGGCGGCGACGGCGAGGAGCGCCCGCAGCCGCTGCTCCCCGCGGCGCCGTTCGGGGCTGTTCGCCGTCCTCATGGGTGTCCCTCGAGATCCTCCGTGCACCGGGGTCACAGCCCGGAGTAGCTGTGGAGCCCCGGCAGCAGCAGGTTCACGCCGAAGAAGGTGAAGAGCGTGGCCGCGAAGCCGACGACGAGCAGGATGGCGGCGCGCCGGCCCCGCCAGCCGCGGACGACCCGGGCGTGCAGGTAGGCGCCGTAGATCAGCCAGGTGACGAGCGAGGCGGTCTCCTTTGGGTCCCAGCCCCAGTACCGGCCCCAGGCCACCTCGGCCCAGAGCGCGCCGAGGACGATCGTCAGGGTGAGGAACGGGAAGCCGACGACGATGGAGCGGTAGCCGATCTCATCCAGGGCCGCCGGCCGCGGCAGGCCCCACCGCCCCGCCTCGGGCTGGGCGAGGTGCAGGACGGCGTCGCGACGGCCACGTGGACCGTCAGCAGGAGGCTGTTCTGGAGCGCGGGAACGAGCGGCTCGATCGTCGACGGGATCGTCAGGGCGTAGGCCATCAGGCTGAAGGCGACCGGCAGGGCCACGAGGCCGAGGAGGCGCTGGCGGTAGCGGTGCTCGAACCAGGCCAGGACGACGAGGATGCCCCAGGCGAAGGCGACCGAGAACTCGTACATGTTCGCGAAGGGGCCGTGCCCGCTGGCGAGGGTCCGGCAGACGAGGGACGCGGTGATGAGGCCGGCCGCCAGGATGACGACGAGCGAGGCGTACTGGCCGATCGCTGCCGTCCGGGAACCGGCCACGAAGCCGACCCGCGGGGCGTCGAGCGGTGCCCCGGCCGACCTGAGGCGGGCAGCCCGGACGCCGGAGATGGCGTAGGCCGCGTAGGCCGCCAGGGCGATCCCGGTCGCGAGGAAGCCGGCCATGAAGGCGTACCCGGCCATCTCCTCCATTGGCCGCTCCTCAGCCGCGGCCCGGCGTGGTGGATGCCGGCGTGGTGGAGGCCGGTGTGGTGGACGCCTGCCGGATGTCGCCGACCAGGCCGGTGAACTCCGCGTCGAGGCCGGCGTCATGCCTGTCGATCGAGGCGAGGGAGAGGATCGAGCCGCCCCCGGGCCTCGCTACCAGGCGACCCCAGACGCGCCGGTGCCGGAAGGCGAGACCGAGGCCGAACCCGGCCACCAGCAGGGTGGAGCCCAGCCAGACGAGTGGGGTGCCGGGGTCGCTGGCCACCTTCAGGCCGGCGAACAGGCTCTCCCGCTCGAAGACGACGTTGAGGCCGGCCAGCGTAGCCGCCCGGCCCTGGTCCAGGATCCCGCTCGCGACCGGGCCCTCGTCGCCCTGCCTGTGGAGCTCGACGAGCAGCTGGCCGGGCCGGACGACGGGGTCGGCTGATCCGGCCGTACCCACCAGCAGCGCGGTGAGGTCGGTCCCCGGCAGGACGACGGTGGCGAGGCTCCGGCCATCCTCGGTCCAGGCCAGGGGGACGCCCTCGTGCAACACGGTCGCCCCCGACCCGTCGACGACGTTCATCACCGCCGCCGGTCCGTAGAACGACTGGTAGAACGACAGGCCGTCGTAGCGGAGCGGGTCGTTGACCCGGACCGTCCTGCGGGCGACCTCCGCGCCGTCGCGGTAGAGCACGAGGTCGCTGGCGAAGTCGGAGGGGGCGCCCGTCGTGGGGTAGTAGGCGTCGCGGAAGGCCTCCAGCTTCACGGTCAGGCCGGTCCTCGTGGGAACCGCTGCCGTGAACCCCTCGGCGACGAGGAGCTCGGGCTCGCTGAAGCCGAGGGTCGAGCCGATGACGGCTCCGGCCAGGATCAGAAGCAGGCCCACGTGGCCGGCGACCGAGGCAAACGGTCCCAAGCGGTTGCGATCCGCGTACAGGTGGAGCGACCCATCGTCCTGCACCAGCGTCCGGTAGCGACGGTTCCGGAGCGCCCCCTGGATCGCCGGCAGTGCCTCGGCCGCTCCCTGGTGGAGGGCGATCGTCTCGCGCTGCGTGGCGCGCTCGAAGAAGTCCCCCGGCGGGTCGACCTTCGGGCGCACCGACGTGTGCCACAGGCGGGTGGACCGGTGGACCACGCAGGCGACGAGGCTGGCCGCCAGGTACGCCGCCAGCAAGCTGAACCAGGCGGAGCCGAAGATGGTGAAGAGCTGCAGCTGGTCGAGGATCGGCGTCCACGGGCCGTACTTCGGCCGGATCGACTCCAGCCAGGCCGCCTTCGCCTCGGGATCGGCCAGCGCGCTCGGCGGCGCCTGAACGAGGATGGCGCC
>JAGDMV010000178.1 GCA_017860675.1 Chloroflexota bacterium | reverse complement strand
CCAGTCGTTCTGGACGGGGTCCAGGTTCACCAGCCAGGTCTCGCCGCCGGCTGCCGCCGCCAGGTCGACGAAGCCCGCCACGGGCCAGACGTTGCCGCTCGTCCCAACCGCAATGAACACGAGCCGCCGGCCGGGCCTGTCCACGGCGAACGACTCGACCCGGTGAAGGTGCCCGCTGTCGAGCAGCTCGCCGAACCAGACGATGTCCGGCCGGAGATAGGCGTGACGCCCCCACATCGCGCACCTGTCGCAGGCCGGGAGGTCGGCCTCGTGGAGCGTCTCGTCGGCGAACGGCGCCCGGTCGCAGCGCGAGCAGCGGGTTCGGAAGAGACTGCCGTGGATCTCGATCAGGCGCTCGCTCCCGGCCCGCCGGTGGAGGCCGTCGACGTTCTGGGTGACGAGCAGGAAGCGGTCGCCGATCCGTCGCTCCAGCACCGCCAGCGCGAGGTGGGCCGGGTTTGGTCGTGACGCCAGGGCGGCGGCACGGCGCGCGGAGTAGAAGCGCCACACGAGCGCCGGGTCGGCGGCAAATCCCTCGGGCGTGGCCACGTCCTCCACCCGGTTGCCCTCCCACAGCCCGCCGGCCCCCCGGAAGGTCGCCAGGCCGCTCTCGGCGGAGATGCCGGCGCCGGTCACCACGAGGACGCGGGTGTCATCGTCGACCAGGATCCTGGCGCGCTCGGGACTGCCCACCCGACAAGACTAGCGCCGGTCGGGTCGCAGGCGCGAGACGTCGGGGGTTGCCCGCCGGCCGATAGAGCCCGGCCGGGGCACGCCCTGCCTGAGGCCGGCCGCGCGCCCGAGGGCGGTGCGGCGCGTAGAATCCCGGGACGGGCGGCAGACCTCCCGTCGGTCCCAGCCGCTCGCCCGCGACCCGCTCGAGGACAAGTCCGATGGCCAACCAGTTCGTCGTGGAGCTGCCGAATGTGCCGGGCGCCCTGGCCGATCTGTCGGAGGCCCTCGCCGCCCGGGGCGTGGACCTGCGGGCGATCGGCGGCGGGGGCATGGGCGCCACGGGCCACCTCATCTTCAAGACATCCGACGACGCGACGACCAGCGATGTCCTGGCGGCGGGTGGCTACGTGTTCCACGAGGGCGAGGCCCTCCTGGTGGAGGTCGACGATCGGCCGGGCGGGATGGCCCGGGTGGCCCGGGCCCTGGCCGACGCAGGGGTGAACATCTACGGCCACCTCTTCATCGGTCGCTGGGGCGACCAGGCCCAGTTCTCCTTCGTGGTCGACGACCTGGGCAAGGCGAAGGCCGCGCTGGAGGGAGTCAGCTCCGTCCACGCCGGATGAGCACGACCAGTCCCGCCGGGGGCTGGCAGGAGATCGGCGACCGGGTCTTCGTCCGCCGCTACGACTTCTTCGACCAGGAGATCGGGGCGATCCTGGGCGACGGCGAGGTGCTCCTCGTCGACACGCGATCAACTGCCGCCCAGGGGCGCGAGCTGCGGTCGGATCTGCGCCGCCTCACGGCCGCACCCTGGCGGGTGGTGAACACCCACCACCACTTCGATCACGCCTTCGGCAACGCCGTCTTCCGTCCGGCCGAGACCTGGGGCCTGGAGCGCTGCGCGGAACGGCTCCGGGCCGGGGGCGAGGCGACGATCGCCGAGCTGGCGCGCGACATGCCGGAGCTGGCGGCCGACCTGGCCGAGACGGTCGTCGACCCGCCCGACCGGACATTCACCCGGCGGGCCGAGCTGGTCGTCGGCGGCCGCCCGGTCGAGCTGCTCCATCTCGGCCGCGGCCATACCGACAACGACATCATCGTGCTGGTCCCCGATGCCGGCATCCTGTTCGCCGGCGACCTCGTCGAGCAGGGCGCGCCGCCCTCGTTCGGCGACTCCTACCCGCTCGACTGGCCGGGCACCCTCGGGCACGTGCTCGATCGCGCCGCAGGACCCGTGGTGCCCGGGCACGGTGACGTCGTCGACGCGGACTTCGTGCGGGGCCAGCTGGCCGAGATCGCCCTGGGGGCAGAGCGCGCGCGGCGGGTGTGGCCGGACCTGGCCGCGACCGGCGCTGCGGCAGGAGGTGCGGCGGCCGGCGCGCCGGCCCGCCGGCTCACCGAGGACCTGGCCCGGCTCCTGGGTTGGCCGCGACAGGTGGTCGCCGAGGCGCTCTCGCGGGCCTTCCTCCAGCTCCGCAGCGAGGCCTGACGACTGCCCGTCCGGATCCTCAGCCGGCTAGCTCCGCCAGCTCGGCCAGCACGCGGTCCACCTCGTCCGCCGTGTTGTAGTGGACCAGCCCGAGCCGGACGACACCGCCGTCGGCCACGCCGAGGTCCTCCATGAGCGCCGTCGCGTAGAAGTCGCCGTCCCAGCAGTAGATCCCGCGCCGCCCGAGCTCGACGGCCAGCGCGGCGGGCGACCAGCCGGCCAGCCGGACGGCCACCGTCGGCGTCCGCTCCGGTGCGCGCGCAGGGTCGGCGATCCCGTAGACCGTCAGGCCCGGGATCGTCGCCAGCCCGGCCAGCAGCCTGGTCGAGAGTGCCTGCTCGTAGGCCTCCACGGCGCGCATGCCGGCGACCAGGCGATCGCGTCGCGCGGCGCGCGGGCTGGGCGCGGGGTTGCCGAAACGGTCGCCAACCGAGGCGAGGTACTCGATCGCGGCGAGAGTCCCGGCGATGCCCTCGTGACACTGCGTCCCGGTCTCCCAGCGGTCCTCGGCAGGCCGGACCTTGTAGGCGGGCAGCGAATCCAGCAGCTCGGTGCGTCCCCAGAGGACGCCGACGTGCGGCCCGAAGAACTTGTAGGCGGAGCAAGCCACGAAGTCGACGTCGAGCGCCCCGACGTCGATCGGTCCGTGCGGCGCATAGTGGACCGCGTCGACGAACACGAGCGCGCCGACCCGGTGCGCCCGACGGGCGACCTCGGCCACCGGGTTGACGGTCCCGACCGCGTTCGAGGCGTAGCCCACGGCCACCAGCCTCGGGCCCCGGTCGAGCAGGCTGTCCAGAACGTCGAGGTCGAGCGTGCAGTCGCCCAGCCGGACGGGGAGCTCGCGCACGATCGCCCCGGCGTCGGCGGCGGCGGTCAGCCACGGCCCCCGGTTGGCCTCGTGGTCGAGCCGGCTGACCACCACCTCGTCGCCCGCCGCCAGGGTCCGCCCGATCGAGCGGCTCAGCTGGAACGTCAGCGAGGTCATGTTCTGGCCGAACTTGATCTCGCCCGGCGCGCGCGCTCCCAAGAGGTCGGCCAGGGCGCCGCGGGCTTCGGCCAGGATCTCGTCTGTCCGGCGACTGGCGGCGAACGACCCGTGGATGTTGGCGTTCGACTCCCGGTAGTAGCCGACGACCGCGTCGATCACGCGTCGCGGGACCTGCGTCCCGCCGGGACCGTCCAGGAAGGCCACGTGCCGGCCGCCCTGGGTGCGGGAGAGGGCCGGGAACTCGGCGCGGAGCGGGGTCGGGTCGAACGTCGGCATCGAGCGGGCTCCGGCGGGTTCACAACACCGCTATCGTGCCCGATCGGTGACAGGACCGATGGCCGGGCCCGGTACCCCAATACAGCCATGGCGGCGGCAGCGGGTCCGCGCCACCCTGCCGCCATGGTCAGTCACGACCGCCGGCCGATCCCCGGCACCGACCGTCGCCGGGGGATGCTGGACGCCGGGATCAGGCGACGCGCTCGGCCCGGCGGGGGGCACTCCGCAGGTGTTCGACCCGTCCCGGGTGACGAGCCGCCGGCCGACGCCGCCGATCTGCCGGCCCGCGCTGGCGACGCCGGCCCTGCCACCCCGACCGGCGGATAGACGCACACGAAAGGATCGCGCCGACCCTTGCGGGCTCGGCGCGATCGTGACTAGGCCACGAACGAGTCCGGCGAGGTGCCGGCTCGATGGTCGGGCAACGGGATCACGCGTAGCCGCGGGCGACCTCCTCGTCGGTCGGGACCTGGCCGATGACCTCCCACTTGCCCACTTCCTGCTTCTGCGTGAGCAGAGACACGATGGGCATCAGCGTGAAGGTGACGATC
>JAGDMV010000053.1 GCA_017860675.1 Chloroflexota bacterium | reverse complement strand
CCCGGAGCCGGTGCGCCTCAGGACGACTTGTAGGTCACCTTCGTGCTGGCGCCCGACAGCTCGAGCGTGTCGCCGTTCACGCTGTAGTTGGGGTTCCCGGTGAGGAAGGTGAAGTAGGCGGTCTCCCAGGTGCCCAGGTCGCCCGCGCAAGCCATCTTGGTGCTGGCAAGGTCGGTGATCTTGAGCTTGTTGCCGTCGGTCGTGTAGGTGGCGTTGAAGCTGTTGCAGGCGCCCTTGCCCTGCAGCGACCCGTCCGTGCCGAAGGCGAGCGTCACGCCGGATGTCGGCAGGTCCTGGAGACCAGCGCCCATGAGTCCCTCGAACCCGGTCATCACCCAGCTGGTGCCGGAGACGTTGCCGCCGGAGCTCGATCCGCTGCAGGCGGCCACGATGAGCGAGAGTGCGAGGGCGGTGACGATGAGGAACCGTCGGGTCATGGCAGGGACTCCTCTGCGGCTGTTGTGCGGCGCAGGATACGCGACGCGGGCCATCGGGGTCAGCAGCCCGGCCGAGCATGGCGCACCTGCCAGCAGAGGCCGGCGCCTGCACAAGCGTGAGGAGTGCCGTCGAGCACCGTGCCGAGCGCCCAGCCGATGGGCCCGTGCTAGGATTCATCGACCGTTGCCCGGAGAGGTCGCATAGCGGTGCCCGGAGAGGTCGCATAGCGGTCTAGTGCAGCGGTTTGCTAAACCGCCAGGTGGGGTAACCTGCCTCGAGGGTTCGAATCCCTCCCTCTCCGCCACCCATCGCGCGCCCGTAGCTCAGTGGATAGAGCGTCAGGTTGCGGACCTGAAGGCCGTGAGTTCGAGTCTCGCCGGGCGCGCCAGGATCGCGAGTGACATCGGCCCTTCGGACACCGTCCGAGGGGCCTTCGCATGCCGCCGTTCGGCTGGCCGGCTGGTGCCGGTCAGGCACGGCTGGGATGCAGTCACGCGCGGGAGGCGACTGGCCGCCCTGCAGCGCCACAGGTGCGCGACAAGATTGCCGGGGAGACCCGGGGGGACGCGGCCTCCGGTCAGCGGCCGCCATGTCCCCAGCCCGCAACCGAGCCGGGCCCGCCACGCACCGCCCGCGCCCCGACGCTGCTTGACGCCCTGCCGGGAACGGGGCTAGAGTCGAGCCGCCGTGCAGGTACACGCCTTCTACTTCCCGGACCCGGTATGACCAAGCGCCGAGCGTGACGTTCGGAGGCGCGGGTCGTGCCGGGTGGAGCAGGGGCTCGGACCTCTGCTCTTTTTCTTTCCCGGGAGCCGGCGACGGTCGGGGTCGGGCGCCGGACCGGAGGCGAGTTCAGCGGCAGCGGTGCCGGGCAGGGCAACGAGGCAGATCGAGATGTTCGTGGTGATGGCGGTCGGGGCGACCGAGGAGGAGCTGAACGCTGTCCGCGCGGTGGTCCTCGACGAGGGCCTCACCCCGCACGAGAACCGCGGTGGAGAGCGGGTGGTGGTGGCCGTGCTGGGCGAGGGCGGACCGCGGATCGACCGGCTGGCCGATCGGCTGAGCGCCATGCCGGGCGTCGAGTCGGTCAATCCCTCGAACCGGCCCTTCAAGCTGGCCTCCCGGCAGTTCCATCCGGATGACACCGTGATCCGCGTCGGTGACGTCGCGATCGGCGACGGCTCGTTCACGATCATGGCCGGACCGTGCGCGGTCGAGTCCCGCGAGCAGCTGCTCGAGACCGCGTTGGCGGTCAAGGCCGCCGGGGCGACCGTGCTCCGCGGCGGCGCCTTCAAGCCCCGCACCAGCCCGTACGCCTTCCAGGGACTGGGCCTGGCCGGCCTCCGCTTCCTGGCCGAGGCCCGCGAGCTGACCGGGCTGCCGGTGGTCACCGAGGTGATGGAGCCCGGCCAGGTGGAGCACGTGGCCGAGTACGCCGACATCCTCCAGATCGGCGCGCGGAACATGCAGAACTACTCGCTGCTCATGGCCGTCGGCCGGACCGGGCGCCCTGTCCTCCTCAAGCGCGGCCTGTCGGGCACGATCGAGGAGTGGCTGATGGCGGCGGAGTACGTCCTCTCGTCCGGGAACCCCAACGTGATCCTCTGCGAGCGTGGCATCCGGACGTTCGAGACCTACACCCGCAACACGCTCGACCTGGCCGCGGTGCCGCTGCTCCACCAGCTCACGCACCTGCCGGTGGTCATCGACCCCTCGCACGCAACCGGCAGGCGCTGGCTGGTCCGGCCGCTCGCCCTCGGCGCAGCGGCGGTCGGGGCCGACGGCATCCTGGTCGAGGTCCACCCGCGCCCCGAGGAGGCGCTCTCCGATGGCGACCAGTCGGTGACGCTGGCCCAGTTCGCCGAGATCGCCGCGGCCGTCCGGCCGCTCCACGCCCTGGTGAAGGCGCAGGGTCGCGACGAGATCCTCTCCCCCACCCAGCTGCGCGTCGACGGCGGGAGGCACTGATGATCCCAGCCCCGGCATCCACGGTGGGCACGAGGCCCGCCGGGGGCGGCACGACCGTGATCCGGCCGGCAGCCCGGCTGCGGGGCGAGATCCGCCCGCCCGGTGACAAGTCGATCAGCCACCGGGCGCTCCTGCTGGCCCTGCTGGGGGAGGGGGAGAGCCGCATCGTCGGCGCGGGCGACGGCGCCGACGTCCGCTCGACGGCTGACGTCGTGGCAGCCCTCGGCGCCACGGTCGAGCGGATCGATGAGGCGACCGGCGGACGGACGGCGGGCTACCGGGTGGCATCACCCGGGGCGGCCGGCATCGTCGAGCCGACCGGCGTGCTTGACTGCCGCAACAGCGGAACGACCCTGCGCCTGGTTGCCGGGATCGTGGCGGCGCGGCCGCTGTTCGCGGTGCTCGACGGCGACGCCTCGCTGCGGCGCCGGCCCATGGCCCGCGTGGCGGAGCCCCTCCGGGCGATGGGCGCCAGGATCGGCGGCCGGGCGCGCGGGACCCTGCCGCCACTGGCAATCGAAGGTCGCAGCCCGCTGGTCGCGATCGACCATGCCTCGCCCGTACCTTCCGCCCAGGTCAAGTCCTGCGTCCTCCTGGCTGGCCTCGGCGCGACCGGCGTCACGTCCGTCCACGAGACGTTCGCCACCCGCGACCACACCGAGCGGATGCTCCGCGCGCGAGGTGTCGCAGTGACCACCGAGCGCCTCCCCGGCGGCAGGCGGCTCCACGCCGTCGCCGGAGGCCAGGCGATTCTTCCCCGCGACGAGCTGGTCCCGGGCGATCTGTCGGGCGCCGCCTTCTGGCTCGTCGCCGGCGCCATCCATCCCGATGCCGAGATCGTGGTCCGCGACGTCGGCACGAACCCGACGCGGCGTGCGATCATCGACCTGCTCCGCCGGATGGGCGCGACGATCGAGGAGCGGTCGATCAGCCCGGCGGAGGACGACGGGATCGGGGAGCCGAGCGCCGACCTGGTCGTCCGGAGCAGCCGGCTTCGGGGGATCGACGTCGACCCGGGCGAGGTCGCCGCGGCCATCGACGAGGTGCCGGTCCTGTGCCTCGCCGCAGCGGTCGCCGACGGCCGCACCCGAATCCGCGGAGCCGGCGAGCTCCGCCACAAAGAAACCGACCGGGTCGCCGGCATCGCGGCGGGTCTCCGGGCATTCGGGGCGGAAGTGGCCGTCGACGGCGACGAGATCATCATCGACGGCGGTCGGGCGCTCGCCGGCGCCGTGACCGAGGCGCATGACGACCACCGCCTGGCGATGACCTTCGCCGTCGCCGGGCTCATCGCCGGGGGCGAGACGGCCGTCCGCGACGCGGACAGCGCGGCTGTCTCGTACCCGGGCTTCTTCGCCGAGCTGGAAAGGGTGCGAGCATGACCAAGCGAGTCGTCCTCATCGGCCATCCCGTCGCCCACTCCCTGTCCGGTGCCATGCACCGGGCTGCCTTCGAAGCGCTCGGGATCGACGCCGTCTACGAGCTCTGGGACCGCCCGCCGCTCGCCCTGGCCGATGCCATCGCGGAGGTCCGCGGCGACGACTTCCTGGGGGCCAACGTCACCATCCCCCACAAGGAGAAGACGAAGGACCTCGTCGACCGGCTGACCGAGGAGGCACACGCGACCGGCGCGGTCAACACCATCACCAGGGAGGGTAAGCGCCTCATCGGCCACAACACCGACGTGGCCGGCTTCCGGGTCGCCCTCGACGCGCTGGTCGGCAAGCAGAAGATGCCCCGCGTTGCCGTGGTCCTTGGCTCGGGCGGCGGGGCGCGGGCGGTGGTCTACGGGCTGATCGCCGAGGGCTTCCAGCGGGTCATCGTCTTCAACCGCCACCTTCACCGGGCCGAGAACCTGGCCCGCTTCTTCACCCGGAGCGCAGCCCACATGGAGCTGCGGGCGATGCCCTGGCACGAGTCGATCATCGAGGCCGAGCTGGCGAAGTCGAAGGTCCTGGTCAACGCAACCGCGGTCGGCCTGGGCGGCGACGAGAGCCCAATCCCGGCCGAGGTGATCCCTCCCGGGCTGCTCGTGCTCGACCTTCTCTACAACCCGCCGGTCACAAGGCTGCTGCGCGAGGCTGAGGCCGCCGGCGCGTCGGGGATGAACGGCGAGCTCATGCTCCTCCACCAGGGCGCGGCGGCGTTCACCCTGTGGACCGGCCAGCCAGCGCCGATCGAGGTCATGCGGACCGCGCTGCAGACCGCCCGCGACGCCGCGCCGTCCGCGGCCGAACCCCCTGCTGCCGCGCTCCCCACCGCCGAGACTCACATGGCCGGGCTTCCCGCGGCCGAACCCCCTGCTGCCGACGCCCCCGCGGGCGCCGGCGAGGGCTGAGGGCCGGGCCACCGGCAGGGCCACGACCAACATGACCGGCTTCCGCTTCCTGACCGCCGGGGAGTCCCACGGGCCGGCACTGGCCGCGATCCTCGAAGGCCTGCCGGCGGGGATCCCGGTCACCGCCGAGGCGATCACCGTCGACCTGCGGCGGCGCCAGGGCGGCTACGGTCGCGGCGCCCGCCAGGCGATCGAGCGCGACACGGCCGAGGTCCTGGCCGGGGTCCGCCATGGCCTGACGATCGGCTCGCCCATCCTGCTGCTGGTCCGGAACCGCGACTGGGAGCACTGGACGCGGGTGATGCAGGTCGAGCCGCTGACCGCGGACGACGCGGCGGCGCTCGCCGCGCTCGAGGCCCAAGGAGATCGCCGGGCCGCTCCGGTGACCCGGGTCCGACCGGGCCACGCCGATCTTGCCGGGGCGCTCAAGTACGGCTTCGACGACGTCCGGCCGGTCCTGGAGCGGGCGTCGGCGCGGGAGACCGCGGCCAGGGTCGCGGCCGGCGCCGTCTGCCGGTTTTTCCTGGCGAAGCTGGGGATCACCGTGCGCTCCTTCACCGCCGAGATGGCCGGGGTGGCGGTCGACGAGGCGCGCTGCACGCGCAGCCCGGCCGAGGTGGAGGCCAGCCCGCTCCGCTGCCCCGACCCGGAGGCCGAGGAGGCCATGCTGGCCCGGATCGACGAGGCGCGAGCGGCCGGCGACACGGTCGGCGGGATCTTCGAGGTCGTGGCCGAAGGCGTCCCGGCCGGGCTCGGCAGCCACGTCCACTGGGATCGCCGCCTGGACGGCGCCCTGGCCCAGGCGATCATGAGCATCCAGTCCGTGAAGGGCGTGGAGCTCGGGTTGGGCTTCGAAGGCGCCCGCCTCCGTGGCTCGGCACTGCACGACGTGATCGAGCGGCGGGCGGCGGACGGGAGCTGGGCGCACCGGACGAACCGGGCCGGAGGCGTCACCGGCGGCATCTCGAACGGTCAGCCGCTCGTGGTGCGGGGCGCCGTCAAGCCGATCAGCACGCTGGCCCGGCCGCTCCCATCGGCCGACCTGCGGACCGGGGAGCCGGTGGAATCGGCCCACTACGAGCGCAGCGACATCGGGGTCGTGCCCGCGGCGGGCGTGATCGGCGAGGCGATGGTGCTGCTCGTCCTGGCCCGCCTGGTGCTGGAGAAGTTCGGCGGCGACTCGCTGGCCGAGACCCGCGACAACCTCGATCGCTACCGGCTGCGGCTGGCGGGCAGGGCCGCGCCGGCGACGGTTCCGGATGCGGGGCGCGGCGCCGAGGAGGCCACCCCCGACTCCGCCACCGCAGACGCGACGCCAGGCTCCACCGGCGGCTGACGCCATGGATCTCGTTCTCGTCGGCCTGCCCGGGAGTGGCAAGACGGCAGCGGGGCGACGGCTCGCCCGCCGGCACGACGCGGAGTTCGTCGACGTCGACCAGCGGATCGAGGCTGCCGCCGGGCACCTGATCCCGGACATCTTCGCCGACGACGGCGAGCTCGCCTTCCGGACCCTCGAGCGGGCGGCGATCGCGGCCCTCGGCCCGCCCGACCGCCGGCCAGGGCTGACCCGGGTCATCGCCACTGGCGGCGGGGCGCCCATCGACCCGCGCAATCGCTGGCTGCTCTACCGCGACCGGGTGACCGCCTGGCTCGACGGCCCGCCGGAGATCCTGGCCCAGCGGCTGCGCCGCAGCCCGACTGTCCGGCCCCTCGTGGCCGGGCGCGACCCGATCGGCACGGTCCGGGCGCTCGCCGCCGCCCGGAGCCGGTTCTACGCGCCGGCCGGCCAGATCAACGCGCTGATGCCCGTCGAACGCGTGGCCGAGGTGATCGAGGCGCGGTTGGCCGCCGGTCCGCCGGCCGGGGCCGTCCTGCTGCGGGCGGAGACGGCCATCGGCCTGATCGAGATCGGCGACGGCAGCGCACGCGCCACCGTCGCCGCCGCGCTCGGAGCGCTCGACGCCCGGCGGGTGTTCGCGATCTCCGAGCCGAAGGCGTGGTCCGTCGCCGGCGCCGCACTGGCGGCCGGTCTGGCAGAGGACGGCCGATCGGTCGAGGAGCTCCTGCTGCCCCGCGGCGAGGAAGCAAAGCGGCTCTCCGTGCTCGAGCGGGCCGCGCGGCGGCTGGCCCGGCTCGGTGCCGAGCGCGACGACCCGCTGGTGGCCATCGGCGGCGGGGCGCTGGGCGACGCGGCCGGGTTCCTCGCCGCCGTCTACCTCCGTGGTGTGCCCCTGGTCCACGTGCCGACCACGCTCGTCGCCCAGGTCGACTCCTCGATCGGCGGCAAGACGGCGGTGGACCTGCCGGAGGGCAAGAACCTGCTCGGGGCGTTCCACCAGCCGGCCGCCGTGGCGACCGACGTGCGCCACCTGCGGACGTTGCCGGGGCGGCACCTCCGCGCCGCCTTGGGCGAGGCGGTGAAGATGGGTGCGCTCGGCGACGAGCGGCTGCTCGAGTTGCTCGAGGACGATGGCCCATCGATCGCCCGCGGCGAGCCGGGTCCGTTCGAGCGCGGGTCGGTTGCCGAGCTGGTCGAGCGCTGCGCCTGGGCCAAGGTGGAGGTGGTCATGGCCGACGAGCGCGAGCACGGGGAGCGCATCTCGCTCAATCTCGGCCACTCCCTCGGTCACGCGATCGAGGCCGCTGCCGCGTACCGGGACATCCTGCACGGGGAGGCCATCGCCTACGGGCTGCGTGCCGCCTGCCGGATCGGCACCGCGCTGTCGGTCACGCCGCATGAGCGAGCGGCGCGGATCGAGGGTCTGCTGGACGCCCTGGGGCTCGGAGCGGCCCGACTGGACCTCTCCTCGGCGGCCGTGCTCGCCCACCTGGGGGCCGACAAGAAGCGCCGCTCCGGCAGGCTCCGCTGGGTCCTGCCGACGGAGGCCGCGTGGACGCTCCGGACGGACGTGCCCGACGAGCTCGTGGAGCGGGTAGCGATCGGGGTCCTGGGCGGCCGCGCGGGGGGATCGGAGGGAAGGCCATGAGCCGGCTGCGGGTCCTCGTCCTCAACGGACCGAACCTCAACCTGCTGGGCACGCGTGAGCCGGCGCTCTACGGCAGCGAGACGCTGGCCGAGATCGAGGCCGGACTGGCAGCCCAGGCAGCCATCCTGGGGATCGCCCTCGAGAGCTTCCAGTCGAACCACGAGGGGGCGCTCATCGATCGGCTGCACCGCCGCGACTTCGACGCCGCCATCGTGAACGCCGGCGGCCTCACGCACACCTCGGTCAGCCTTCGCGACGCCCTGCTGGCGGTCGACCGCCCGTTCGTCGAGGTCCACCTCACCGATCCCGCCTCGCGCGAGCCGTTCCGGCGGGTCAACTACCTCGAGGACGTGGCAGTGGCCCGGTTCGTGGGCCAGCGCTCGCTCGGCTACAGGCTGGCCCTGCACGAGCTGGCTCGCCGCTGGCAGACCGGCGAGATCATGCCTCGCTCGGTCGACGAGGAGAACGCCGGTGGCTGAGAGCGACGAGCCTGCCGCCACCGAGGTCGAGAGGAATGGCCCGCCCGCGAAGCCCGCCGGCGCGGAGCCCGACCCCGCCGCGACCGAGCCGACCGCCGCCGCCCTCGCCCGCTTGCGCGAGCGGATCGACGCCATCGACCAGGAGATCGTGACCCTGCTCAACGAGCGAGCCCAGATCGCGCTCGAGATCGGCCGGGTCAAGCAGGCGACCGGCCGGCGGACCGTGCGCGACGCACGTCGCGAGGAGCAGGTCATCGAGCACGTGACGAGCGCGAGCGCCGGGCTCTTCCCGGAGCCCGAGCTGGTGGCCCTCTACCGAAGGCTGATCGCGGCCACCCGCCGGGTGCAGCACGCCCAGCGGCGGCAGACCACGGCCGCGGAGGCGGTGGTGGGGAACGAGACCGCGCCGGAGGGCGGCGGCCGACCGACTGAACGGCAACCTGGCGCCCGGCCAGCTCCCGACATCCCGCCCGGGCCGCGGTGATCCGGGTCCTGCCGCGGTGATCCGGGTCCTGCCGCGGTGATCCGGGTCCTGCCGCCGTGATCCCGCTCGGGCCGCGCGACCCGGGGCCGGTCCGGCCCGACCCGGCCCGCCTGCCCCACGGCTCGACGACGCGCTTCGCCCCGGCCCCGACCGGCTACCTTCACCTGGGTCACCTCGTCAACGCCATCTACACCTGGGGGATCGCCCGGTCGACAGGCGGACGGGTGGTCCTGCGGATCGAGGACCACGACCGCCAGCGCTGCCGGCCGGCCTACGAGACGGCGCTCCTCGACGATCTCGAGCGGGTGGGCCTGGTCCCGGACCGCCCGTCGCTCGACGAGCTTCGGGCCGGTCCGTCGCCCTTCCGCCAGGCCGATGACGACCGGCCGTACCGCGAGGCGGTCGAGCGCCTCCGCGCGGCCGGCCTGGTCTATGCCTGCGAATGCTCGAGGGCGACGTACGCCGCCTGGGCCCGTGCCACCGGACGGCGATTCGCGGGGCCCGGCTGCCCGGGCGCCTGCCGCGACCGGCGGGTGGTCGAGAGCCACGAGACTGGGCTGCGAGCCACCCTCGTGCCGGGCGACGAGCCGTTCGATGACCTGCTGCTGGGCGCCAGGCGCGGCCCCGCCGCGAGCGACGGCGACCTGCTGATCCGGGACCGCCACGGCAACTGGACGTACCACCTGTGCGTGGTCGTCGACGATGCGAGGCACGGCGTCGACCTCGTCGTCCGCGGCCGCGACCTGCTCGACGCAACCCCGTGCCAGATCCGGCTCGGGCGGCTGCTCGGCCGTGCGACGCCACCGGCCTGGCTCCACCACCCGCTGCTGCGCAAGCCGTCCGGGGCGAAGCTCTCCAAGGCCGACCAGGACACAGCGATCCGCGACCTGCTCGCCGCCGGCCACGCGCCGGCCGACCTGCTCGGGTTCGCCGCCGCCGCGGTGGGCCTGCTCGAGTCACCGCGCCCGATCGCCGCCGCCCGGCTGGGCGACCTGTTCGCGCGCGGGCATCCCGGCTCGTCGATACTCTCCGGGTGACCGCCGACAAGCCGTCCTCCGGCGCCGCGCCCGAATCGTCCCCGGGCCACGGGCCAGCTTCGCGGGCGCTTGCCCGCGCCGGCGTCGTGGTCCTCCTCGGCTACCTGCTGGCGCGTGCCCTGGGCTACGTCCGGGTGCTGGCCTACGCGGCGATCTTCGGGGCCGGCCCCGAGCTCGACGCCTTCTACGTCGCCTTCCGGTTGCCGGACCTCGTCCTCGGCCTGGTGGCCAGCGGCGCCCTGGCGGCCGCGGTTGCCGCCCCCGTCTCACGGGCGATGGCCGCGGGCGACCGCGAGCAGACCGGGCGGATCGCCTCCGCGCTGCTGACGTGGGCCGCCATCGCGCTGACGGTCTTCGGCGTCCTCGTCTTCGTCACGGCGCCGGTCCTGATCCCGGTGCTGGCCCCCGGGTTCCCGGCCGCGTCGACGGCGCTCGCCATCTCGCTCGCCCAGGAGATGGCTCTGGCGCCCGTCTTGCTCGGCCTGGGCGGGATGGTGGCCGGGGTGCTCCAGGCCGAGCGCCGCTTCGGACCGGCCATGCTCGGGCCGATCGCCTACAACGTCGTCTCCGTGCTCGTCGCGCTCGTGCTCAGCGGCCCGCTCGGCGCCCATGCCCTGTCCGTCGGCGTCGTGATCGGCTCGGTCACCTACCTGCTGGTGCAGCTCCCGGCGCTGCACGCGATGCGGCTGCGGCTCCGACCGACACTCAACGTGGCCGAGCCTGGCCTGCGCCGGGCGGTCGGCCTCCTCGCGCCGCGGGCGCTCGGCCTGTCCGTCGACCAGCTGAAGCTGATCGTCGCCCTGGCGGCTGCCAGCACCCTGCCGGGCGGCTCGGTGACGGCCTTCACCATCGCCTACACCATCTACCAGATCCCGGCCGGCCTGCTGGCCGTGCCCCTCGGGACCGTGGTCCTGCCCGAGATGACGACCCGCCACGCGCTCGGCGCCTCCGCCTCGCTGAGCCGGCTGGTGACGTCGGCGCTGGGCCTGCTCGTCTTCATCGTCCTGCCGCTCACTGCCCTCGCCGTCGGGCTCGCCGCGGTGATCGCCGACCTGCTGTTCGGGCACGGCAACTACAGCGACACGTCCGTCGCGCTGACCGCCGGCGCCCTGACCGCCCTGTTCCTCGGTCTGCCGGGCTCGGCCGTCTCGGCCTTCTGCAGCCGGGCGCTGTACGCGGCCGAGCGCTCCGGGCTGTCGATCGCTGTCGCCACCCTCGACCTGGCGATCATGATCCTGCTGGTGATGCCGCTGACTGAGGCGGCCGGCCTGACCGGGATCGGCCTCAGCTTCGCGACCGGCGTCACGGTTGCGGCCACGGTGCTGGTGGTCGCCCTCGTGCGGCGCGTGCCCGGACCGGCCTGGACGGCGACGCTGGCCGCCGCGCTGCGGTCGGCGGCGCTGGCCGTCGGCGCGGGCGTCCTCGCCGCGGTCGCCGCCTCGGCCCTGCT
>JAGDMV010000002.1 GCA_017860675.1 Chloroflexota bacterium | reverse complement strand
CGTGCCGGCCCCTTCCCGGCACGCATCCGCGACGTGGGCGTGACCATCGACCTGGCGACCCACGACGCCGACATCCTCTGCTGGATCGCCGGGGAGCGGCCGAGCCGGGTCTACGCCGAGCTCGCCCAGCGGATCCACGCAGGCCACGAGGATCTCCTCTTCGGGCTGCTGCACTTCCCGTCGGGCGCGACCGGGATGCTGGACGTGAACTGGTTGACGCCGGCCAAGCGGCGCCAGCTGGCGGTGGTCGGCGAGGCCGGCATGTTCGAGCTCGACTACCTCACCCAGCGCCTGACGTTCACCCGGGCCGACGTCAGCCGGCCGATCGTCATCGGCGGCTACGCCACGACCTTCGAAGGCCAGGTGGCCGAGATCGAGGTGGCCAGCGCCGAGCCGCTGGCGGCCGAGCTGGACGCGTTCGTCGCCGTCGCCCGCGACGGCGGCCGCCCGGTGGTCGACGGCGAGGACGGCCTGTGGGCCCTGGCCATCGCGAGCTCGCTCCTCCGCTCCGCTGCCGAGTCCCACCCGGTCGACCTCGCAGGGCTCGGCCTCGGGGCGGTGGCCGGATGAGGATCGTCACCCGTCCCACAACCGAGGCCAGCGTCCTCGGCGGGACGATCGTCCTGGCCGAACCCGCCTGCCAGCACCGCCCGGCGCGGCCGGTCTCGCCCTGGGCGGGCGAGGAGGGCACCGCCGGCCGGGTCGCCGTCGTCGGAGCGGGCAAGATGGGCCTGCCCCTCGCCGCCCAGTTCGCCTCGCACGGCTGGGACGTGGTCGCGGTCGACGTCAACGAGGAGGTCGTGGCCGGCATCAACGCCGGCCGCAGCCACGTGGGCGAGGAGCCTCGCCTCGCCGCCCTGGTGGCCGAGGTCCATGCCGCCGGCCGCCTCCGGGCAACGTCCGACGGGGCGGCTGCGGCGCGCGAGGCGGACGTCGTGGTCCTGATCGTCCCGGTCATGCTCGACGAGGCGCGGCAGCCCGACTACCGCCACATGGACGCGGCCGTGGCCGTGATCGCCCCGGGGGTCCACCGGGGCATGACCGTCGTGTTCGAGACGACGCTGCCGGTCGGCGACACGCGGAACCGCTTCGCGCCGGCGCTGGAGGCCACCTCGAGCCTGGCGGCCGAGCTCGACTTCTTCGTCGCCTTCTCGCCCGAGCGGCTCTACAGCGGGGCGGTCTTCGCCAACCTGTCGACCTACCCGAAGCTGGTCGGCGGGATCGGGCCGGCCTCCACCGACCGGGCCGCCCGATTCTACGCGTCGGTCCTCGACGCCGAGGTGGTGGCCATGAGCAGCGCCGAGGCGGCCGAGCTCAGCAAGCTGGCCGAGACGACCTACCGCGACGTCAACATCGCCTTCGCCAACGAGCTCGCCCGCTACGCCGACCGGGTCGGCGTCGACCTGACCGAGGTCATCCGGGCGGCCAACAGCCAGCCTTACAGCCACCTCCACCAGCCGGGGATCGGCGTGGGCGGGCACTGCATCCCGGTGTATCCCCACTTCCTCCTGTCGCGCGCGCCAGAGATGGGCCTCGTCGCCCGGTCGCGCGAGGTCAACGACGGCCAGGTCGAGATCGCCGTGAGCGCCGTCCGCCAAGCGCTCGGATCGCTCGACGGCGCGCCGGTGCTCGTGCTCGGCCTCACCTACCGCCACGGGGTGAAGGAGCTCGCCTACTCGCGGGCGCTGCCGCTCATCGAGCGCCTGGCCGCGGAGGGAGCCAGGGTGACCGCCAACGACCCGCTCCTGTCGGCCTCCGAGACCGAGCGCCTTGGTGTCGCGCCGTGGACCTGGGGCACCCCGTCGGACGCCCGGGCGATCGTCGTCCAGACCGCCGACCCGAGCTTCGCCTCCCTCGAACCGGCCTGGTTCCCCGCCCTCGAGGTGCTCGTCGACGGGCGCAACTCGCTGGCCGATCTGGCTCTCCCGGAGCGCGTGCTGGTCGTGGGCATCGGCAGCCCGCGGCGCGGCGGCGCGCCGGGGGCCTGAGCCGGCAGCCCGCAGGGCGGCGATGCGGATCGTCTCGGTCGTCGGCACCCGGCCGCAGCTGATCAAGGCCGCCGCGCTGCTGCCGGCCCTCCGCGCCCTCCACCAGGAGGTCTTCGTCGACACCGGCCAGCACTGGGACGAGGCGCTGGCCGGCACCTTCTTCGCCGAGCTGGGGCTGCCACGGCCCGACCACTCGCTCGGCGTCGGAGGCGGGTCGCACGCCGAGCAGACCGCCGGCATGCTGGCCCGGCTGGAGCCGGTCCTGCTGGCCGAGCGGCCGGACGCCGTCCTCGTCTACGGCGATACCAACTCGACCCTCGCCGGCGCCCTGGCAGCGGCCAAGCTGGGCATCCCCGTCGCCCACGTCGAGGCCGGCCTGCGCAGCTTCGACCGCGGCATGCCGGAGGAGGTCAACCGGGTCGTGGCCGACCACCTCTCGCACTGGCTGTTCGCGCCGACCCCGACGGCAGTGGCCAACCTCGCCGCGGAGGGGATCCGCGACGGGGTGGTGGAGGTCGGTGACGTGATGCGCGACCTGGCTGCCCGGGTCGTTGCCGAGGTCCGCGCCCCCGCGGTGCTCGGGGCGATCGGGGCTGCCCTGCACGTGCCACTCTCGCCGGGCGAGTACCTCCTCGCCACCGTCCACCGGGCTGAGAACCGTCGGCCGGCCGCGATAGCCGCCTGGAGCGCGATCCTGGCGGCTGCCGCCCGGGCCGACCGGCCGCTGATCCTCGCCCTGCATCCCGGGACCCGTGCTGCGCTGGCCAGCAGCGGCCGGGAGCTGCCCGAGGGCGTGCTCGTGGTCGAACCCCTCGGCTACCGGACCACGCTCGCGCTCCAGCTCCATGCGGCGGCGGTGCTCACCGACTCGGGCGGCGTCCAGCGCGAGGCCGCCTGGCTTGGCACGCCCTGCCTCGTCCTCCGCCCGAGGACGGAATGGGTCGAGGCGGTCTCCGACTCGGGGGGCCGGATGGTCGTCGTCGGGCTCGATCCAGGTCGAGCCGCAGGCGAGCTGGCCCGCCTCGCCCCGGCCGAGGCACCCGAGCTGGCACGGGCCCGGGCACGTGACCTCCACCTTGCGCCGGCGGGAGCGGCTGCCGCCATCGCCCGGGCGCTGGCAGGAGGACGCCCGTGATCGACACCCCGCTCGGTCCGCCGGTCCCGCAGCACGCGGTCCTCGTGCTTCCCTCCGACGGGCGGTTCGACTCGCGCGCCTACCGGATCGCGCGGACGCTCATCGAGCGCGGTCACACGGTGACGGTGCTCGCCCGGCTGATGAGCGGGACTGTGCCCGAGGAGATCCACCCGCTCGGCTACCGGATCGTGCGCGTGCCGGCTTCCACGGTCGACGGTCTCCCCTTCCAGCGGCTCGTCCGCCTGGGGCGGTCGGCCGTCCGCCGCCAGTACGCCTGGCGCACGCGGACCCGCTACCGCCCGCCCGAGGAGCCGCTCCGCCCGGTGGTGTCTCCGTCGCCGGCTCGGGTGGCCGTCGCGGACGGCCGGCCGGCACCGTCGGCTCCCCGGGCCTCCTTCCCGCGCCGCTGGGCGAGCGGGCTGATCCGCCGCCTCGCCATCCCGCTGACGCTGCGCTCGCACACCCGCAACGCCCGGGCGCTGGCGCCGGCCGCCGACCTCTACCATGGCATGGCCTACATGGGGATCCCGATCGCCCTGGACCTAGCACGGCGTCACCGGGCCAAGGCGGTCTACGACGCCCGCGACATCTATCTCGATGCCCGCAACCTCGCCCGCATGCGCGGGCCGGCCCGCTGGCTCTTGGCCCGCGGCGAGCGCGGCTGGGCGCACCGGGCCGACCGGGTGATGACCGTCAACGAGGCCTACGCCGGGGTGATGCGCGATCGCTGGGGGGTCGACCCGCTGGTGGTCATGAACTGCTCCTACCGGTTCCACCCGCCCGAGCCCCGTGAGCGACGCTTCCACGACGTTCTCGGGCTGGCGGCCGATCGCCGCGTGGTCCTGTACCACGGCGGCCTGTTCCCCCACCGGGGCGTCGAGGAGCTCCTGCAGGCCATCCCGCTCGTGCCGGATGCGACGCTCGTGCTGATGGGCTACGGCGTGCTCGAGCCGGAGATCCGCGAGTGGGTCGCCGAGCGCGGGCTGGCCGGCTGCGTCCGGCTGCTGCCGGCCGTGCCCCCGGATGAGCTCCTCTCGTGGGTGGCCGCCGCCGACGTCGTCGCCATGCCCATCCAGCCCTCGACCCTGAACCACCGGCTGACAACCCCGAACAAGCTCTTCGAGGCGATGGCAGCCGGGGTGCCGAGCGTGGCCAGCGATCTGCCCGGCATGGCCGCGATCGTCCGTACGACCGGCTGCGGGCTGCTGGTCGATCCGCAGGACCCGGAGGCGATTGCGGCCGCCATCCGCGAGATCCTCGACGCGCCGGACGAGGAGCGGGCCGCGTTGCGGCGGCGCTGCCTCGAGGCGGCCCACCAGACGTACAACTGGGAGAACCAGGTCGCGAACCTCCTGGCCGAGTACTCCCGGCTGACCGGTCGACCCTGGTGAGCGCGCCCGTCCCGCCGTCACCGGCCCACCCCGAAGGGCCTGCCGGTGCGCAGCCCGCGTCCGGACGGGCCGCCGGCCTGGGCGCGGACCGGAGGCGTGCCGTGGTCCTCGTCGGCAACCCGGCCTCGCCGTACTCGCGCTCGCTCCGCATCGGGCGAGCCCTCGCCGCGGAGGGCTACGAGGTCGAGATCGCCGCCATCACCGGGGCTGGCGTGCCAGATCGCGAGGACGGCGGCACCGTGTGCGTGCGGCGCTACCGGCCGTCCGGCTTCTTCGCCCGGATGGCAGCCACCTACCAGGTACCCGTCGAGGAGCGGGTTGGCGGCGCCGCCGCCCGGCGGGGTGCCATGCCCGTCCGGGTTGCCCGGGCCATGGCCGGCCGCTTCTGGCGCTGGGTCTTCTGGCCGCACACCGTCCGCGGCTGGTGGCGGACCCTGGCCCGCGAGCTGCCGCCGGCCGACCTCTACCACGCCTGCGGCAGCCTGACCATCGGGGCGGCCCTGGCCGCCCGCCGGCGGGATGCCCGGGCGGGACGGCGCAGCGTCGTCATCTACGACGTGATCGACATCGTCATGGAGTCGAACAACGTCCTCGGCTTCCCGGGGCTCGTGCGGCGCTGGCTCTCCTGGCGGGAGCGCCGCTGGGCCCGGGCGAGCGACGCGATCGTCAGCGTGAACGAGCCCTTCGCCGACCGGGTCGTCGCCAGGATGCGTCCGCGCGTGCGGCCGGTGGTGGTGCCCAACTACCCCGAGCCCTGGACCTCGCCGGCGGGAACGCCGGACCTGATCCGGACGGAGCTCGGCCTGCCTGCCTCGACCAGGATCGTCCTCTTCCAGGGGCGTCTCGGCCCCAACCTTGGCCTCGACGAGTCGGCCGAGGCGATCCTGCTCGTTCCCGACGCCGTCCTCGTGCTCATCGGGTTCGGCCGCTGGTTCGACCTGTGCCGGGCGCGCGACCGCGACCCGCGCCTCGCCGGCCGCCATTTCACCCTCCCCGCCCGTCACCCCGACGAGCTGCTCGGCTGGACGGCCTCGGCCGACGTCGCCCTCATCCCGCTGCCTGCCATCTCCTACAACCAGCGCTTCACGACCCCCAACAAGTTCCTCGAGGCGATGGCGGCCGGCACCCCGATCGTCCTCGGGCCGAACCTGCCGACCATGGAGGCGATGCTCCAGCGCCACGACCTGGGGCGCGTCGCGCGCTCGCTGGGGCCAGCCGACCTGGCGGCCGCGATCCGTGCGCTGCTCGACCGGCCCGACACCGTCCGGGCGGACGAACGCGACCGGATCCGGGCGCTGGCGGCCGAGCGCTTCACCTGGCCGGTGGCGGCGCATGTCTACGGCGAGCTGGTCCGGAGCCTGGCCGATGGCTGAGAGGTTGGGTCGACGGCGGGCAATCGTGATCGTGCCGAACCCCGCCGCGCCGTACTCCCGGGGCCTGCGGGTCGCCCGGAGCCTGGCAGCCGAGGGTTGGGAGGTCGAGATCGCGGCCCAGGAGGCGGTTGGCCTGTCGCCGGAGGAACGCGATGGAGACGTCATCGTCCGGCGCTACGGCAGGTCGGGCCCTTGGATCCAGAAGCTGGCCCGGAGGCCGGGCCGTCCGGGACTCGGCCGGCTGGTTGTCATGAAGACGTACCGCCTGGTGGCCCGCTGGTCGGAATGGGCCCGGCACCATCCGCCGCCGACCTCGCAGGACGTCCGCAACAAGCTTCTCTGGCCCGTCCTCGACCGTCCCTGGTGGCACACGCTCCGGCAGGAAGTCGCCCCGGCCGACCTCTACCACGCCTGCGGCTACCGGGCCATCCCGGTCGCCCTCGACCTGGCGGCCGCTGCCCGATCGCAGGGCCGCGCCGGGCGGGTGGTCTACGACGTGATCGACATCGCCCTCGAGTCGAACACGTTCGCCTCCCGGCATCCCGCCTGGAAGTGGCTCTACCGGCGCCGTGAACGTGGCTGGGCACGCCGCTCGGACGCCATCGTCACCGTGAACGAGGCGATCGGCGACCACCTGCGGCGCTCCTTCGGGACTCGTGATGCGCCGGTGATCCTCGAGAACATGCCGCCGCGCTGGCTGCCGCCGGCAACCCCGCCCGACCTCGTGCGCAGGGCCGCCGGCCTGGGCCCCGACCGCCGCATCATCCTCTACCTTGGCCGCGTCGTCGCCGGCCGCGGTTTGGCAGAGGCCGCTACGGCCGTCGGCCTTCTGGACCGGGCTGACCTCGTCCTTCTCGGTCCCGTGGATGGGTCGTGGGCCTCGTCGACGATGCCCGGTGAGGCGCTCCCGGTGATGCTTCCGGCCGTGCACCCCGACGAGGTGCCGGCATGGGCCGCGTCAGCCGACGTGTCGACGGTGGTCCGCCCGCCCACGTCCCTGAACCAGCGCCTTTCCACCCCGAACAAGTTCTGGGAATCGCTCGCTGGCGGCACGCCTGTCGTGGTCGACAGGAGCGCTGACGTGATGTGCCAGATCGTGGAGCGCGACGAGGTGGGCGTGGTCGTCGACGGGGGCGATCCGCGAGAGTACGCGCGCGGCCTGCGGACGATCCTCGACGCCCCGTCACCCGAGCGCGAGGCGCTCCGGGCCCGGTGCCTCAAGGCGGCCCACGAGCGCTACAACTGGGAGACGGCGATCGGGCCGTACCTCGCTCTGGTGAGGCGGCTGGTCTCGGCCTGACACCTCCCGCTGCAGCCGGCCCGGCGTGGCGCCCGGCTGCTCAGCCGGGGCGGGGGGGCGCTGGGACCGCTTTGCCGGCCATCTGTCGCTCCAGTTCCGCGGCCTTCTCGGCCTTCAGCCGGGCCGTGTGCTCCTGGTGGAGAGCGACGACGTCGGCCGGGTCGCCCTCGAGCACGATCCGCCCCTTCTCGAGCAGCACTGCCCGGTTGCAGTACTCGGTCACCCAGTTCATGTCGTGGGTCACCAGCACGATCGCCTTTGCGGCCCGGACGAGCTCGAGCACCCGGGCCTTGGACTTCTCGCGGAAGAGCTGGTCGCCGGTGGCGAGCACCTCGTCGAGCAGGAGGATGTCGGGGTCCACGGAGGTGGCGATGGCGAACCCGAGCCGGGCCCGCATGCCCGTCGAGTAGGTCTTGATGGGGGCGTCGATGAACTCGCCGATGTCGGCGAACGCCACGATCGCCTCCATTCGCTGATCGACGTCCCGCCGATCCATGCCCATGAACGCCCCGGCCAGGCGGATGTTCTCGCGGCCGGTCAGCTCCTGGTCGAAGCCGGCGCCGAGCGTCAGGAGGCTCGAGACGGCTCCGCGAACGTCGATGGAGCCTGCAGACGGGAGGATGATGCCGGCCAGCACCTGCAGGAGCGTGCTCTTCCCCGCCCCGTTCGGGCCGATGACCGCCAGCGACTCGCCCTGCTCGAGCTTGAAGGTCACGTCGCTCAGCGCCCAGAACGTCGTCTGCCCCTCGCCGCGGCGGAGGAGGCGGATGAAGGACCGGTGCAGTGTCGTCTTCCTGGTGAAGCGCAGGCTGTACCGCACGCCGAGACCCCGGACGTCGATGGCCACTCCGCCGGCAGCACGATCAGGCATGTTGAACCGGCCCGGCACCGGTGCCGTTGCCCACTACAGCACCTTCGCGAAAGACGGCTCGAGCCGCTTGAAGAAGAAGATGGCCAGGCCGATCAGACCGAGGCTCACTCCCAGCAGCGCGATCAGGCTGGTCCAGTTGGGCGCTCTCCCGAAGTAGATGACATCTCGATACGCGGTGAACAGAATGTAGAACGGGTTGAGCTGGGCGATCGTGGCCATCGTCGGGTGGCTCGCGGCGAGCTGCTCGAGCTGCGCGGCCCCCCACAGCGATGGCGACAGGTAGAACCACAGGCGGAGCGCGTGCCGGGCCAGGTTGCCGATGTCGCGGTAGAAGACGTTGACGGCCGAGGCGGCCAGCGCGAGGGCGAGGGTGAAGGCGAGCTGCACCACGGCGATGGCCGGGATCAGCAGCAGCTCGACCGTGACCCGGTCACGATAGAAGAGCAGGAGAAGCCCGGCCAGGGCGACCAGGCCGAAGCCGAAGTTCACGACCCCCGCACCCGCCGCCGCCGTCGGGAGCACGATCTTGGGGAACTGGAGCTGCTTGATCAGCCGCTCCTGGGAGGTGACGGATGAGATCGAGTCCTGGATCGAGCTCGTGAACCACTTCCAGGGCAGGATCGCGGCGAAGATGAAGAGGGGGTAGTCAGGCTGCGGCCGGGCGAAGATGATCGACACGAGGACGACGTAGACGAGCATCTGAAGGAGCGGATCGAGCACCCACCAGACATTGCCAAGGAGGGTGTCCGCTCCCTTCTTCTTGAGGTCGGCCGATACGAGGTAGCGGACCAGGCGTCGCCTGGACCACATCTCACGGAGACCTTCGACGACCAGTCGCCGGGGGCCCGGCCGATACGCGGTGCTGCGGGAAAGGACGGGGGCGTCCGTCGGGGTTCGCATTGGCCTGCGTACGGTAGCATGGCCAACGAGGCTGACGGTCGGGCCCGGGCAGGGTGCCGGCCGGGCCGTCCGACCGTCGCGAGAGGTGACGATGCAGTCTGCGTCGAGGGCGACGCTGCGCCCGTTCCTGAGGCGGATCAGGCGAATGGTCACTCCAGCGGCGGCCGGTCGGGCCGCCGCTGGCCGGCGTGCGGACCGGACGGAGAAGCCAGACTCAGCCTGGCTCTACGTCCACAGCTGTCCGGACGACCAGAAGGTCTCGGTCCTCGAAGGCCGGCATCCGGGCAGCCGGGCGCTGGTTGTCGCCACCGGTCCGTCCGCGCAGCAGGCCCTGCCGTACGACGAACGCCTTCACGACCGCTACGACATCGTGATCGCCCTGAACGGGAGCGTGATGTACCTCCGCCGCATCGACTACTTCCTGTCGGTGGAGAGTCACGCTCACCTGTGGCCGTGGTATCACCACCCGGTACCGGCGGGGACCGTCCGCTGCGTGTCCGAGTCGGGTCTGCGGCTGGCCGCGGAGGCCGGCCAGCCCGACCTGCAGCCGGCCTATCTTCTCCTCCGCCACCTCTACTCCGAGCCCGCGGACATTCGCCACTATCGCAACGCGTCGGGCGAGGAGGGCCTCGTGGTCGGCCCGCGCGGCGAGACGCGGCTGGGGCGCGGCACGGTCAGCGCGCAGGCCATCCACTTCGCCTCGATGCTCGGCGCCGACGAGATCCACCTGATCGGGGCGGATCTCCACTTCCACGGCCCGGTCCAGCACTACTACGGCGACAACGAGTACGGGACGCATGTTGTTGATGGCAGGCGCTACCACCGCCTCGACGTTGAGAAGCGACTGAATCCGATCGTGGAGGCGTGCCATCCGAGAACGGGCACGCTCGTCGAAACCACTCTCCACTTCCGTGAGAGTGCCGCCTTCATCGACGACCTGGTACGCGACCACCTTTGGCCGGCCGGGATCAGGCTTGTCGACTTCTCCGACGGGTTGATCTCGGCCGCGCAACAGTGCGACTTCGTCACGTACATGGAGACCGGGCGCCTGGCGCCGCTCCGCTCCTGATCAGGCGTCGAAGCACCGGCACCCGCGGCCTCCCCTGACCTGGACCGATTACGATTGGCCGCTGTGACCGACCGCCCCGCTTCGACTCGCCTCCGACCCGTCTGCATGCTCGTGCACTCCTACTACGAGGAGGACGCCCGCGTCCGGCGCGAAGCCGAGGCGCTCGTGCGGGCCGGCCGGCGCGTCGACGTCTTCGCCCTCCGCCGGCCGGGCGAGGCGGCGACCGCCTCCGTCGGCGGGGTTACCGTCCACCGCCTCGGCGTCCGCCGTCACCAGGGAGCGGCGATCCCGATCTACCTGGCGGAGTACATCGCGTTCTTCGCCCTTGCCTCCGCCGCCGCGGCCCGGGCCCACCGTCGCCGGCGTTACGCGCTTGTCCAGGTTCACACCCTGCCCGACTTCCTCGCCTTCGCCGCGCTCCCCCTCCATGCCGCCGGTGTACCCCTGCTGGTCGACTTCCACGAGGCGATGCCCGAGTTCTTCGCCATGCGCTTCCCGCGGGCCTCGTCCGGCCCGGTCCAGGCGGCGCTCCGGCTCCAGGAGCGGCTGGCGATCGCCGCGGCCGACGCCGTGATCACGGTCAACGACGCCCTGCGAGAGCGGCTGATCGGGCTCGGAGTGCCTCCCGGGAGGATCACCGTCGTCCTCAACACCCCCGACCTGGCCCTGTTCGACCCTGCCCTCCAGCCGACCAGGCCGTTCCTGGCCGACGGGGAGCTGCGCCTGGTCTACGCGGGGGCCCTGACGCCGACCTACGAGCTCGACGTGGCGGTCGAGGCCATCGACGTGCTCCGGGCGCAGCGTCCCGGCCTCGTCGTCAGGCTGGACATCTTCGGCCGCGGCGACGCCGAGCGGGATCTCCGCAGCCTGGCCGCCCGGCTGGACCTCGGCGACCGGGTGCGCTTCCACGGCCGGATCCCGCTGGAGGGCGTCCCCGCGGCCATCGCCGCCTCCGACGTCGGGCTCGCCCCGACCCGGCGCAGCGAGATGACCGACCACAGCCTGTCGACCAAGCTGTTCGAGTACGCGGCCATGGGCAAGCCGGTGGTGGCCTCGGCCCTGCCGACAGTGGCCCGCTACTTCGGGTCGGACACGGTGGCGGGCTATCATCCCGGCGACCCGGCCGACCTCGCCCGGGCGGTGCTCGAGCTGTTCGACGACGCGGCGGCCCGAAGCGCGCGGGTGGAGCGCACCGCCGACCGCGTCCGCGCTCTCGGCTGGGACCGCGAGTCGGTCCGCTATCTCGATCTCGTCGATCGCCTCGTTGCCGGCCGTGACCGTCCCACGTCCATGCCCCCCTCACCATCGCTGGAGGAACCGTGAACCAGGACCAGGCCCCGGACCGCCGGGTGGCGATCATCGGCCTCGGCTACGTGGGGCTGCCCCTGGCCGTCGCGTTCACCGAAGCCGGCCTGGCCGTGACCGGGATCGACGCCAACCCGGCCCGCGTGTCCGAGCTCAACGGGGGCACGTCCCCGATCGACGACGTCCCCGACGAGCGGCTCCGGGCCGCCCTGTCCGCCGGCTTTCGCGCGGTCGCGCCGGCCGAGGCCCACCTGGGGGACGTCGACGGGTTGTTCGTGTGCGTGCCGACCCCGGTGACCTCCACCAAGGATCCCGATCTCGGCCCGGTCCTGGCGGCCGGCGAGCTCGTCCGTTCCGGCCTCCGCCCCGGCCATCTCGTCGTCCTCCAGTCGACCACCTTCCCAGGCACGACAAGCGGCCCCTTCCGGGCTGTGCTCGAGCGCGAAACGGGACTCGTGGCCGGCCGCGACTTCGACCTGGCCTTTGCCCCCGAGCGGGTCAACCCGGGCGATCCCTCGAGCTCGGGGAGCGGCGTCCCACGCCTCGTCGGCGGTACCACCCCGACCGCGACCGCCCGGGCAGCCGCGTTCTTCCGGCGGGTGAACGACCGGGTGGTCGAGCTGTCGTCGCCGGAGGCGGCCGAGATGGCCAAGCTGCTGGAGAACGTGTTCCGGAACGTCAACATCGCCTTCGTCAACCAGCTGGCCCTGCTGTGCGAGCGAATGGGCCTCGACGTCTGGGAGGTGATCGACGCGGCGGCGACCAAGCCGTTCGGCTTCATGCGATTCACCCCGGGACCCGGGGTGGGCGGCCACTGCATCCCTGTCGACCCCTACTACCTCGCCTGGCGGGCGCGCGAGTTCGACTTCACCGACCGGTTCATCGAGCTGGCCGCCGACATCAACCTTCACATGCCGCGTCACGTGGTCGACCTCGCCGCGACCGCCCTGAACGAGCACGAGCGCGCCCTGAAGGGGGCGAAGGTGGGGGTCATCGGCGTGGCCTTCAAGCCGAACGTCGGCGACGCCCGCGAGTCGCCGGCCGCGCACGTCCTGGCCGGGCTGCGCTCGCGCGGGGCCGACGTCCGCTTCCACGACCCGCACGTGGCCCGCTTCCGCGACGCCGACGGGGTGACGAGCGAGTCGACCCCGCTCGACGCGTTGCTCGACTGGGCCGACCTGGTGGTGGTCGTCACCGCCCACGCGGCGATCGACTGGGATGCCGTCTTCGAGCGTGCGCCGATCGTGGTCGACACGGTGGATGCCTCGCGGGGCCATCGGGTCGCCGAACGACGCCTCCTGCGGCTGGGAGCTGGCTGGGGCCGCTGACGACGGTGCAGGCTGAGCGTCTCCTCTTCGTCCCGAGTGCGGACGACGCACCGCCGCCCGATCGGGCGACGACCGTCGTCGTCCTCGACGCCGCGTGGACAGGCGCCGCTGGCGAACGACCGGACATCATCGGCCTGAGGGATCTCGTCGGGCCCGGTCTCCGGCTGCACCGGCCGCTGGCCGAAGCGCTTGCTCTCGTCGATCAATGGGCCGAGCAGGCTGGGATGTCCGAGCTGGTGTTCGCCGGCGGGACGACCTGGTGGCCGCGCTACCGGACGTCGGCCTGGCGCTGGTTGCACGATCGCCTCGTCTGGCGGTGGGCGCTGGCTGAGCTCCCGGGGACGGCCACCGTCCTGGTCGTTCCGGCAGCCGAACCAGCCCTCGCCGACGTGGCGGGCGTACTTGCCGGCGTGGTCGGAGCCGAGCTTCGGACGTCGGTTGAGCCGGCCCCGACCCCTCCACCCCGACCCAGGGTCATGGCGAGGGTGCGGCGCAGGCTCGGGCGCGCCCTGTCGTCCGACCGGGACAGGGCGTTCGGCGGTGTGCCTGCCGAGCGCGGCCGGGCGGCCGTCGCACGACTCGAGCTCCTGGCGGACGCACGTGCCGGGCGGCCCCTGCTCGTGCTGTCCACCCCAGGTGCCCACCAGACGGTGACGGTCGCCGGCCGGACGGCGCGGCTGGACCCCTTCCTTGCCCAGGTGGCCAGCAAGCTGCAGGACGGCCCGCTCGATCCTGTCCTCCTGGAGCTTGGGACGAACCTCGCGGACGACGCGTCGTGGGCCGCCTTCAATGGACCCGGTCGCGAGCGGACGCTGCCGGGATCAGTGCTCGACGGCTTCACGGACCTCGCCGACGCCGCCAAGGCGGGCGCAGACGCGGGGCGGGTCGCCGAGGATCTGAAGCGGGTTCATGTCCCGCTCGACCTCGATGGGCTGGACCTCGGGCCCGCGCTGGTGGCGCGGAGCGCCGAGCTCGCGGTGCGCAGCCTCGCCCACCGCCTGGCGGATGCGGATCGCATCGAGCGTTTCCTCCGGGTGCTGGATCCGGCCGGGATCCTGTGCATCAACGAGTACAGCCGGCCGGAATGGCTTGCCGCCGCCGCACGCGCGGGCGTGCCGGTCGCCGCCGTGCAGCACGGGATCATCCACGCCGCGCACCCCGGCTACATGTTCCCGGCTCGAGCCGGCCTGCTCCTGCCGGCGCGGACCTACGTGTTCGGCGACTATGAGCGACGGTTGCTGACGGGCACGAGCGTCTTCGAGCCCGGAGAGGTCGTCGTCTCCGGCGCCCCGCGTCTCGACCTGACGAGCCCCGCCGGCATCACCGCTTCCGAGCGGGCAGCTGTCCGCGCCGAGTTGGGTGTCTCCCCCGATGACCGCCTCGTCGTCTTCTCCTCGACCAGTTCGGCGGAGATCCGGCGGCTTGTCGTCGCCCCGGTCCTGGACGCCATCTTCGATCGCCGGCTGCCGCGCGTCCACCTGGCGGTCAAGCTTCATCCGGTCATCGACGATGGCGCGTTCTACCGTCGCCTTCTCGACGGTCTCGGCCGCAAGGTCGGTCGGCCAATCCCGTCGACGATCGTCAATGACATCGACCTGTACCGGCTACTTGGCGCGGCCGACGCCCACCTCGGCATCCACTCCACCGTCCTCACCGATGCCGTCGCAGCCGGTACCCTCAACCTCGTGGCTTCGGTCTTCGCTGAGAGCGACCTGCTCGACTACGTTGCCGCCGGCGTCGCCACGGCGGTGGCCGACGGCGCGGACCTCGTTGCCGCGCTCGCTGCGCCGCCCGATCCCGCCTACCCCGCGGCGCGCGCCGCGTTCCTGGCCGACCACTTCGCCCCTGGGGCGGCTGGTGACCGGATCGCGGCCGACCTCTCGCGCTGGCTGGTGCGGTGACGGCAAGCGTCACGCTCCGCGCGGCGAGCTCGGCCGATGCGTCGTTGCTGCTCGAATGGGCCAACGATCCGCCGACCCGGGCGGCCTCGCTCACGACAGCCCCCATCGGCCGCCCTGAGCACGTCGCATGGCTCGCGCGGTTGCTGTCCGACCCGCGGCGAAGACTCTGGATCGGGGTGGCGGCGGGCCAGGACATCGGCCAGGTCAGAATCGAGGTGGCAGACGACGGTGCCGGGGTCGTGAGCATCGCCCTCGCCCCGGGCGTGCGCGGCCGCGGCCTGGCCCGACCACTGCTCCTCGCTGGTCTCGAGGCCGCAGCGCGGGAGCTCGGCGCCGACCGCGCCAGGGCTGTCGTGCGGGGCTCCAACGAGGTGGCTCGCCGACTCTTCGAAGGATCCGGTTTCGCCGTCACGGGGTCGCTCACCGCCCCGGACGGCGAGGAGTGTGTTGTCTACGAGCGGTAGACGGGGAGATGACCGCGGCCGACCCTGTCTCCCCGCTGCAGGTTCAGTGTTGCCGGAGCGCTCGTCCGGCCCGACGTCCCAGCCCCCGGAGAGCGCGGCGGCCGGTCACGGCAGGCGCTCGGCACCGATCGCGATTTCCACGATCCGCCTGGCCGCGTTGCCGTCGACCAGGAGTGGTCCGGCGCGACGCATCGTCGCACGTGCCGCGTGGTCACCGGCCACCTCGGAGACGAGCTGGGCGAGATCGGCCGGATCGAGCAGCCGGCCGTCGCCCGCGTACCTGGCGGCGCCGGTCGCGGCGAAACAGGCGGCCGTCTCGGGCTGGTCGGCAGCGGCGGCCACCAGGATCGCGGGGGTGCCGAGGGCGGCGGCCTCGAACTTCATCGTCCCTCCTCCGATGACGGCGAGGTCTGCAGCAGCCAGCCGCGAGACGAAGTCAGGCGGGTCACGGACGACGGTTCGTCCGTCCAACTCGAGGCGACCCCGGTAGCCCGGCCCCACCACCACCGTCACAGCCGAGGCCCCGGCGCGCGCCGCGATGCTCGCCGCGTACCGGCAGGAGAGATCCCAGGGATCGTCGCCGCCGAAGCAGACGAGAAGGTTTGCCGCTACGTCCGGGGTCAGCCGCTCCGCATGGGCCCGGCTAATCCGGGCCAGCAGGGCCTTTCCTAACGGTGCCCAGTTGAAGCCGGCCAGCACTCGCTCCACCCGCGCGCGGCCGCGCCACTCCGGCCGCGAGGGCTGGACGACGACCCTGGCGATGCCCTCCAGCCGCTCACTGTCGTCGAAGACGATGGCGCCGGCGAGGAGCCTGGGCCCGGGCTCGTTGGGATCCGGCAGATCGACGATGGTCGCCACCGACGTGTCGGCTGCGGGCGGTCCGCCGGGGATGCGCCCCACGGGCTCGACGCGCGCTCCGGCCGCCGCTGCCCGGGCGCTCTCCGGCATCGACGGCGTCCCGCGGACAAGCACGATCTCGGGCGCGACCCCGATCGTGGCGGCCGCCTCGGCCAGGGCCATGGCCCGGAAGAGGTGGCCGCGGCCTTCGCCCGGCCCTGCCGACGCGATCAGGCGGAGGACGGCCGCCACCCTCAGAACATCTCCCAGGCCAGCGGCTCATGACGCTCGATGCGCCGGCGCGCCACCCGCCCGACGACGTGATCCAGGTCCCGGACCTCGATGCCCGTGCCGGGCCGGAGGATGGCGATCGCGTCCCGGTCGAGGACCTGGCCGGCCTCGATGTCGCGCGCCGCGTGGAGGCTGCGCCGTGCGGTGACGTAGAGGTCCGCCTCGGCCGGCGCCATGCGCTTCACGCCGTCGCCGAGCGAGGCCTCGGCGTCGCGGATCGCGCGGATCATGGCCCCCAGCTCGGGGGGTTCGAGGGCGAAGCGGTGGTCCGGGCCGGGTCGATCGCGCGACGTCGTGAAGTGCTTCTCGATGACGGCGGCACCGAGCGCGGTGGCCACGACAGGGGCGGTCCAGCCGGGCGTGTGGTCGCTGTAGCCAACCGGGACTCCGAAGGCGGTCCGCATGGTCGCCATCGCCCGGAGATTGAGCTCTGCGAACGGAGGCGGGTAGTTGACCGTGCAATGCAGCAGGACGAGGTTCCCGAGGTTGCCTTCCTGCTCGACGGCTCGAACTGCCTGCTCCACCTCGCCGATGCTGGCCATCCCCGTCGAGCAGATCATCGGCCGCCCGAGGCGGGCGATGTAGCGGATCAGGGGGAGATGCCAGAGCTCGTAGGTGGCAACCTTGAAGGCCTTCACCCTGAGGCCATGGAGCAGGTCCACTGCTCCTTCGTCAAACGCCGACGAGAGGAAGTCGAGGCCGGCGGCCTCGGCGTGTTCCTTGAGGGTTCCGTGCCACTCGTAGGGCAGCTCGAGCTTGCGGAACAGCGCCGCCATCGTCTCGTCCGGCGGCAGGATGGCGTCGAGGTACCTGGCTCGCGTCTTCGTCTCGGCGACGATCCGTTCCGCGGTGAATGTCTGGAACTTGACGGCATCGGCCCCCGCTGCCGCCGCAGCGTCGACGAGCCGCCTGGCCTGGTCGAGGTCACGGTCGTGATTGGAGCCCGCCTCGGCGATGATGTAGACGGGCGCACCATCCCCAACCGGGCGGTCGCCGATCAGGACGACGCTCACGATTCCACCTCGTGCCATCCCTTCTGGCGGACATCGGAATTCAGGAGTCGAAGCTCCGGCGATGCCGCCACGACTGCCTCCAGCTCGGCCAGATAGATCGGCGGTCCATGCCCGACCCGGGCGGCAACCGCTCTGGCGAAGGCGAGATCCTCCGCGGTATCGACGGTATAGCGCGGATGGCACGTCGTCGTCGGCCCGTCCAGCGCCCCGATCCGGAAACGTTCCGGGTGTCGGTAGAGGAAGGGCATCACGTGCTCGCGATCGGCCGGCTCGATCGCCTCGGTGACCGCTGCCTCCAGCGCCTTGACCCGGGCCACCTCCGCTGCGATCCCGATGGGCCACCCGGCCGTGCCCACGTAGTCGAAGCCGTCCATGACACAGCGGTCGATCTGGGCGGCGATGACGTCCGGGTCGGGGAACGGGTTGTCTGCCGTGCCCCGGACGACGATGTCCGGCGACTGCGGGCGGGCCGCCCCCCAGACCCGACCGAGCACGTCGCGGGCGGATCCCCGGTGGACAGGGCCGAGCGGGGCGGCGAAGGCGACCAGCGGCTCGTCCTCCCGGTTGACCGTCGTGGCCAGCACCACCTCGTCGATCGTGGCAACGGCCCGGAAGGCGGCCAGCGTCCAGCCGACGAGTGGCCGCCCTTCGATGGGCTCGAGCACCTTGCCCGGCAGGCGGGTGGAGCCCATTCGAGCCTGGACGATCGCGACAATCCTCACCGAGGCCCCGTCACCCCGCCCGATACGCCTCGGCGACCTTGTCGAGCGCTGCCACCACGTCGTCGACGTCGCTGTCCGTCATCGATGCGAACAGGGGGAGGGTGAGCAACCGCTCGTAGGCTGCCTCGGCTACGGGGAACCGCCCTCCCAGCTCGGAGAAGCGAGCGCGGTAGAGCGGATGGTGGTGGACCGGGATGTAGTGGACGTTGACGCCGATGCCCTCTGCCCGCATGGCGTGGTAGACAGAGCCACGGTCGACCCGGAGGCGGTCGAGGCGCAACTGCACCACGAACAGGTGCCAGGCCGGCTCGACCCCGGGGGCCACGACCTGGAGGTCGACGGCCCAGTGCCCGGCGAGGGCGGCGGTGTAGCGAGCGGCGAGTCGCCGGCGGGCGGCCAGGAACGTGTCGATGCGCCTCAGCTGGCTCGATCCCAGGGCCGCCATCACGTCCGTCAGCCGGTAGTTGAAGCCGAGCTCGACTGCGGCGTAGGTCCAGTCGCGTCGGGCAGCCAGCTCGGTCGCGATCCCGTGGTTGCGGAAGCGACGGAGCCTGTCCGCCCGGTCGTCGTCGTCGGTCAGCACCGCGCCGCCCTCGCCGGTGGTCATGATCTTGGCCGGGTGGAGCGAAAGGACGGTGAGATCGGCGAGCGTGCCGACCCGCCTGCCCTGGAACGTTGCCCCGAGCGAGTGGGCCGCGTCGGCCAGGATCGGCAGGGGGCCGGAGGGTGCCGCCGCGGCGACCTCCCGGAGCGCGTCGTAGTCGACCGGCTGGCCGGCGTAGTCGACGGGGACGATCACCCGGGTGCGGGGCGTCACGGCCGCGGCGGCGGCCGCCGGGTCGAGCAGGAGCGTGCCCGGGTCGACGTCGGCAAACCGCGGCACGGCCCCGACGTAGAGCGCAGCGTTCGCCGTGGCGACGAACGTGAGCGGCGTCGTGAGCGCCTCGTCGCCGGGGCCGAGGTCCAGCGAGGCCATCGCCCCGTGGAGCGCCGCGGTGCCGCTGCTGAAGGCGATCGCGTGGCGAGCCCCGGATGCCTCCGCGAGCTCTGTCTCGAAGGCCGGGACGCGGGGCCCGGTCGTGAGCCAGTCGGAGCGGAGCGCCTCCGCCACCGCCCGGATGTCGGCGTCGCTGATGTCCTGGCGCGCATACGGGAGGAGGCGCCCGCGGACGGGCGTTCCGCCTTCGATCGCCAGCTGTCGGGTGACGGTCACGGCACTCGCAGGCCGGCTTCAAGCCGGGCTGCCATCCAGGTCCGCGTCCGGGCAAGCCCCTCGGCCAGGGTGACCTGCGGCTTCCAGCCGAGGATCGCGCCGGCGCGCCGGCTGTCCGCTCGGAGCACGGCGATCTCGCTCTGGGGATGGATGTGGGGGGCGTGGACGACCCGCGACGCCTCGGGCTCGATGAGCGCGGCCAGCTCGTTGATGGTCACGTCGGTGCCGGTTCCGGCGTTCAGCACGAGCCCGGTGGCGGAGTCCGAGACGAGCGCATCGGCCATGAAGCCTGCGCAATCGGTGACGTAGAGGAGATCGCGTGTCTGGGTCCCGTCCCCGTACACTCGAAGCTGCGCGCCCTGGAGCGACAGGCGGGTGAAGATCGCCACCACCCCGCCCTCGCCGACCGAACGCTGGTAGGGACCGTACGTGTTGAACGGCCGGACGACCGTGGTCGGCAGCCCGTATGCGTGGTGGTAGCTCAGGGTCAGGGCTTCCCCCGCGACCTTGGACGCCGCGTAGGGCGAGGCCGGCTTCACGGCGTGGTCCTCGGCGATCCCGCTCGTGGCCGTGGCCAGGTCGTACACCATGCAGGTGCTGGCGAACAGGAAGCGCGTTCCGTGCTCGCGCGCCGCCTCGAGCAGCCGGAAGGTCCCCACCACGTCGTTGTCGAACGTGCGCGCCGGGTCGTCGATGCTGTCCTGCACCGAGATCGAGGCGGCGAGGTGGGCGATGGCGTCGGCGCCTGCGAGCCAAGCCCGGCAGCCGTCCTCGTCGCGGACGTCGCCCACGACCAGCGGCTCGAAGCCCCGGCGACCGGCGAACTCGGCGAGGTTGTCGGGGTCGCCGGTGACCAGGTTGTCGACCGGGAGGACCACGTGGCCCCGCTGCAGCAGCTCGGCCACGAGCCAGCGGCCGATGAAGCCCGCCGCCCCAGTGACGACGACTCTCACGGCTCGAGCCCGTCGACCGCGTCGCGCACGAGGCGCTCGACCTCATCGGTGGCCAGCGGCACCTCCGCGTCGGATCGATAGGGCCCAACCGGCGCCCCGGGCACGCCGCTGTAGGCCGCATCGAGCTCGCTGCCGGTCCTGATCGCGGGCAGGACCGCGTACATGGGCCCGAGGTCGCGCGCCCGCGTCGACTCGTCCTCGGTCATCAGCTCCTCGTAGGCCTTCTCGCCCGGCCGGACCGGGATCCGCACGACGGAGATCGAAGCCGCGTCGAGGCCGTGACGAGGGGCGTACACGGCGATCGCCGCGCTGACCAGGTCGCGCAGGCGGGCCGCGGGCATCTTGAACACGAAGACTTCGCCGCCACGGGCGATCCGCGCCGCCTCCACGGCAAGCTCGACGGCACGATCCGTGCTCATGACGAAGCGGGTCATCTCCGGGTCGGTGACGGTGACGGGGCCGCCGCCCGCGACCTGGGTGGCGAACAGCTCGACCGCCGAACCCCTGGAACCCAGGACGTTGCCGAAGCGGACGCTGGCGAAGGTCGTCCCGTGGTGTCCCCGATAGTTCGTGGCGGCGGTCACGATCTTCTCCGCCAGCAGCTTGCTTGCGCCCATGACGGAGGTCGGGTTGGCGGCCTTGTCCGATGAGGTGAACACCATGGTCCGCACGCCGGTCGCCAGGCATGCATCGATGACGTTCTGGGTGCCGACCACGTTCGTCTGGCTCGCTTCGAACGGGTTGTACTCGCCCGACTCGACGTGCTTGAGGGCGGCGCAGTGGAACACGACGTCAATCCCCTCGAGCGCCCGGGTGAGACGATCCCGATCGCGGATGTCGCCGACGAGGAAGCGGAGATCCTCGCGGGTCTGGTGACGCTGCCGCTGGTAGAACTGCTTGGTCTCGTCCCGCCCGAAGACCCGGACGACCTCGGGAGCGTGCTCGAGGAGACGGTCGACCAGGCGAGCGCCGATGGTTCCTGAACCACCGGTGACGAGGATCCGTCGGCCGGTGACCACCTCGGCCCAGGCCGGAGCTCTGGCTGGAACGCGATCGTCTGTCATGCCGTGATAGGGTACAGCCCGCGGCCTTGCGTGCACCGAGGCGATCCCGCCGGGCGACTCCACCGGGCCCTTGGGCTACGATACGGCCCGATCACCAACCTGCGCCGCAGGGCGCGGCCTTCCTCCAGAGGACCCCCACTTCCCATGACCCTCCGTGTCCGCCCGTCGACCCGGCGCTCCTCCCGCACCGGGGTCGATGCCGACGCCCGTCGGACGCTTCTCATCAACATCGGCTTCAGCCTGGTCATCCTGGCCGCCGTCCTGGTCCTGGCCGGCGCGGCCTTTGCCTCCTGGTACGGCGAGCACATGGCCTCCGTCGCCACGGTGAACGGCGAAGGGATCAGCAAGGACCAGCTCGCTACCCGCACCGACATCGAGATGTTCCGGCTGCAGGAGCTGTACACCAGGACCAGCAACGCGATCAGCCTCGGCCGCATCAGCCAGGCCGAGGGCCAGCAGCAGCTCTCGATCATCAACCAGCAGGCCCAGTACATCGACCAGATCGCCCTCGAGAACGAGATCGACACCGTGCTCATTCGCCAGCTCGGGCGCGACCGCGGCGTGACGGTCGACCCGGCGGCGGTCGACGCCAAGCTGGCCAAGGAGGCCACGACGGCCGCCCAGCGCCACGCCTGGGTGATCACCGTCCAGCCCGAGACGAGCACCGGGGCGAGCGAGCCGACGGCCGCCCAGGTGGATGCCGCCCGGACCGAGGCGACCGAGCTGCAGGCGAAGCTGGCCGACGGCACGACGACCTGGGAGGAGGCGGTCAAGAGCTCCGACGACGGTTACGCCTCGGCCAACGGCGACCTGCAGTACATCAGCGCCGACGTGACCAGCCCCGACAAGGCCTTCGTGGAGGCGATCTTCGCGCTCCCCGGGAACGGGGTCACGGCCGTCGTCGAGGGCGCCGACGGGGCCTTCCGCATCGGCCGGGTGACCGACATCGTGGCCGCGAAGACCGACCCGGCCTACGAGAGCCGGATCGCCGAGGCGGGCATCAGCCTCGACGCCTACCGACGGGTGCTCGAGGGCGAGGTTGTCCGTGACGGGATCGAGACCCAGCTGCTGGCCGAGGTCGTCGACGCCCCCTCGATCCAGCGCCGGGTGTCGGAGATCTACATCGCCGGCACGGCCTCGGGCTCGACCGCGGACGAGGTCAAGAGCCGCCACATCCTCTACTCGCCCAACGACGATCCCGACGGCGCCGCCAACCTGGCGGCCGACGACCCGGCCTGGGCCGAGGCCGAGGCGGAGGCGCGGGCCGCCTACGCGAAGCTCAAGGCCGGCACGGCCGACTTCGCCACCCTGGCCAAGGCCGAGAGCGACGACAAGGGCTCGGGCGCGGAGGGCGGCGACCTCGGCTACTACGGCCCCGACTCGGGCCTCGACCAGGCCTATGCCGACGCCATCTTCGCCGAGGGCGTGACCGCCGGCCAGCTGCTCGAGCCGGTCAAGAGCAGCTTCGGCTGGCACGTCATCGAGGTGCTCGACATCCGGCCCCCGGCCAGCGTGCGCATCGCCGAGGTGACCGAGAAGGCCAAGGCGCCCGGCGCCGACTTCGCCGCCCTGGCCAGGGAGTACTCGGAGGGGGCCGAGGCCAAGAACGGCGGCGACCTCGGCTGGATCGCCCGCTACCAGCTGGAGAAGGGCAAGGAAGACGCTCTCTTCGCCCTCCAGGCCGGCGGCATCTCCGAGGTGATCGAGGAGTCCGACGGCTCCCACATCTACAAGGTCACCGCGGTC
Organism: Chloroflexota bacterium; assembly: GCA_017860675.1. Lineage (GTDB taxonomy): Bacteria > Chloroflexota > Limnocylindria > Limnocylindrales > CSP1-4 > CTSoil-043. The sequence continues at coordinate 4,773 of JAGDMV010000002.1, read as the reverse complement.
GAGAGCCGCAAGCCCGACGAGACCCAGGCCGAGACCCTCCGGGCCGACGCCTTCGACAACTGGTACCAGGGCGTGAAGTACGACACGACCCAGACGTCGATCATCCGGCCCGGCTCCGGCGTCGAAGGCGGCTGACGAGGCGCCGGCCGTGCTCGACGCGCTGGTCGCCGAGGCCCGGCAACGCTGGGGCCTCGATCCGGCCGCAGGTCTGCAGCTGGTGGTGGCCGAGCACCTGGTGGCCACGCCCGTCGAGCCGTCCCGGCCGGCGCTGATCGTGCCGGCCGGGCTGGCGGGCGTCGCCCTCGACCCGGCGTGGACAGCCCGGCCGCTCCCCGGCCGCCACGGGCCGGGCGGCGACGACCCCCTCGCAGTCCTGCGGCGGCTCTACCCGGCGGCGCACCCGGTCGGCCGGCTGGCGGCGAGCGGGGAGGGGGCCGGCGTCGCCCCCCGCGCGGACGAGCCGCCGGACGGCGTTCCGCGCAACGGTCCCGTCATCATCGGCGAGCTGACGGCCGCGGACCTTGCCGGGCCGCTGTACCTTCCGCCGCTCGGCCTCGAGGCCGCCGTCGCGTCGCCCTGGGCGATGCCCGCCATCAGCGACCGGCTGCGTCAGCCCGACGGCTGCCCATGGGACCGCGAGCAGACGCACGCCTCGCTCCGCAACCACCTCCTCGAGGAGGCCTACGAGGTCTACGACGCGCTCTCGGCCGGTGCCACCACCGCGCTGGCCGACGAGCTTGGCGACCTGCTCCTGCAGATCGTCCTGCACGCCCAGCTGGCCGCGGAGGAGGGCGTCTTCGACTACACGGACGTGAACGCCGCCCTGGCGGCGAAGGTCGTGCGCCGCCACCCCCACGTCTTCGCCGACGCCGAGGCCCGCACGGCCTCCGACGTGAACCGCCAGTGGGAGCGGATCAAGGCAGCCGAGCGGGCGGCCGCCGCCGCCGGCGCCGACGAGCCCGAGCCGGATGCGCTGGCGTCCGGGGTGCCGTCACGTGCACCATCGCGAGCGGCCACGTCCGCCCGGGGCGCGCTCGACGGCATCTCCCGGGCGATGCCGGCCCTCGCCGCCAGCCAGGAGATGCAGGCGCGGGCGGCCTCGATCGGTTACGACTGGCCGTCGGTGGACGGCATCGTCGGCAAGGTCAGGGAGGAGCTGGCGGAGCTGCTCGCGGCCGATGGGCCGGCGGCCCGCGAGGAGGAGCTGGGCGACCTTCTGATGGTCGTGGTCAACCTGGCCAGGCATCATGGCGTCGACGCGGAGGCAGCGCTACGGGGCGCGAACGACAAGTTCCGAAGGCGGTTCGCGGTGGTGGAGCGGCTGGCGGCAGAGCGGAGCGTCGCCCTGCGCGACCTGTCCTTCGAGGAGCTCGACGATCTCTGGCATACGGCCAAGGCCGAGCTGGCGACGGGACCGGCCGGCGCAGAGGAGGCGCGAGGATGACGATCGGGAACCGCCCGCCTGCGGTGCGGCAGTCGGGCAGGCAGCCGGGGGACCTTCGGCCGGTCAGCTTCACCCTCGGGGTACAGAAGTGGGCCGAGGGCTCGTGCCGGATCAAGCTGGGCGACACGGAGGTGCTCTGCGCGGCGACGATCGAGGACCGGGTGCCGCCGCACCTGCGGGGCAAGGGCAGCGGCTGGGTCACGGCCGAGTACGCGATGCTGCCGCGCGCGACCGCCGAGCGGACGCAGCGCGAGGCCACCGCCGGGCGGATCGGCGGCCGGACGCACGAGATCCAGCGCCTCGTCGGCCGGTCGCTCCGGGGCGTGGTCGACCTGGGCCGGCTCGGCGAGCGCACGGTCACGGTCGACTGCGACGTCCTCCAGGCCGACGGCGGAACCCGCACGGCCTCGATCACCGGCGGCTACGTCGCGCTCGCGGCGGCCCTCATCACCTACGGGATGGAGCGGTTGCTGGTGGGCAAGGTGGCGGCCGTCTCGGTCGGCATCGTCGACAGCCTGCCGCTGCTCGACCTGGACTACGAGGAGGACCGCCGGGCCGCGGTGGACTTCAACGTGGTCGGCACCGACGCGGGCACCTTCGTCGAGGTGCAGGGGACTGCCGAGGGCAAGGCCTTCTCGCGGAGGGACCTCGACGTCCTGCTCGACCTGGCCGGGTCCGGCCTCGATCGGCTGTTCGCCGCGCAGGCCGCGGTCCTGGCCACTGTCAAGCGGTGAGCCGGGCGGGGCGCGACGGCCAGCCGGCTGTCACCTCGCGCGGCCGCCCGCGTCTGGTCGTGGCGACCCATTCCCGTCACAAGCTGGCCGAGCTGCGCGATCTGCTCCACCTCGAGCGCGCCGAGCTGCTCGATCTTGACGACGTCGGGCTGGCCGCGGAGCCGGTCGAGGACGGGGCGACGTTCGCCGCCAACGCCGCCCTCAAGGCCCGCTTCTACGCCCGGCTGAGTGGCCTGCCCACCCTGGCCGACGACTCCGGCCTGGAGGTCGAGGCCCTCGGCGGCGGTCCCGGTGTCCGGACGCGGCGCTTCGCCGGCGAGGAGGCGACCGACGCGGACAACAACGCGCGGCTGCTCGAGGTCCTGGCGGGCCTGCCACCGGAGCGTCGCCAGGCCCGCTACCGCTGTGTCCTCGCCCTGGCCCGCCCGGACATGGCGGGACCGCGCGGCGGGCTGCCGGTCCGCCTCGCTCGGGGCACGTTCCCCGGCCGGATCGCCACGCACCCGCGCGGCGCGAACGGCTTCGGCTACGACCCGATCTTCGAGCCGGCCGGCGAGCCGCCCGGGGGCGCCACGGTGGGGGAGTGGTCGCCGGAACGGAAGGCGGCGGTGTCTCACCGCGCACGGGCCGCCCGGCGGATGGCCGCGATCCTGCGCGACCTGGGCTACTGATGTCCGCGACCGACGGCGTCGTCCCAGAAGTCGCCGCCACGTACGATCGGGCAGCGCCCGACTACCAGCGCTGGTGGGCGCCGGTCATCGCGCCGGCTGCACTGCGGCTCCTCGACCTCGTCGCCCCGCTCGTGGCGGAACGACCGGGCGCCACGATCGTCGACGTTGGGGCCGGCACCGGCACCCTCGCCCGGGCCGCGGTCGCGCGCTGGCCGAGGGTCCGGGCGATCGCCGTGGACCCATCGCCCGGGATGCTCGCCGTCGGGCGGGCCGAGGCGGCCAGGTCGCTGAGCCGAGCCGCCAACCGGCGGCTGGATTGGGAGGCAGGCCCGGCCGAGCAGCTCCGCTTCGAGGCCGCGTCGGTCGACGTCGTGGTGTCATCGTTCGCCCTGCAATACCTGCCCAGCCGCGTTGCCGCCCTCCGGGAGGCACATCGGGTGATGGTGCCGGGTGGCGCCGTCGCGGTCGTCACCTGGCTGTCCGGCGCTGCGTCCTTCACTCCCTGGCGCCTGTTCGACGAGGTGCTCCGGGAGCTGGGCGTCGAGCGACCGCCGTCGGCGGAGACGGGGCTGTTCCGCTCGCTGCCGTCGGCCGCGGCCCTGGCCCGCCGCGCAGGCTTCCACGACGTCCGGGCGGCGGCAGGCGTGGTCGACTACCAGTGGACGCTGGACACGCTCGTCCACTGCACCCTGGAGTTCGAGGAGCGAGAGGTCGTCGACTCGCTGGATCCCCAGTCCCGCGGCCGGCTCGAACGGCTCTGGCGCCGGCGGATCGCATCTCTGGCGCCCGCCGACCTCCGCTACCGTGACGCCGTCGCCTACGTCAGCGGCAGGCGGCCGGGCTAGGTCTCCACGCCGGGGCGGACGGCTCGTCCTGCAAGTGCAGCGCCCTGCCGCCCAGGGCGTTCAGATACAGTACCGGCCATGCCGCCGCTCTCGTCCCCCCCGTCCCCGGCCGCGCCGGCAGGCGGCGGGCGTGCGCCAGCGGGCGTGCTGGTCGCCCCGCCCTGGCTCAGCCACCTCGCCGCGATCTCGTGGCGCGTCCTGGCCATCGGCGGCCTGGCGGTCGTCCTCGTCGAGCTCGCGGCGATACTCATCACGGTGGTTGCCAGCGTCCTCATCGCGGCGATCGTCGCCGTCGCCTTCCTCCCTCTGCAGGACTACTTCCGCGGGCAGCGCGGCTGGTCGCCCACGCGCGCAGCTGCGGCCGTCTGGCTGATCGCGAGCGGGATCATCGTGGCCGCGATCGGGCTCGTGGCGGTAGCCTTCGTGCCCGAGATCGCCGCGATCATCAGGGCCCTTGCCGACGGGCTGACCGCGCTCAAGGAGCAGTTCGCGCAGGCGAGCATCCCGCCTGAGGCCGCCTCGGACGTCGAGGCGCTGGCCAACGCGGTCCAGGGTTGGATCGCCGACGGCCTGGCCACGATCGCCGGCCTGGCGGGGGCAGTCGGCACGATCGCCATCCTGAGCTTCTTCCTCGCCTTCTTCGTCCTCAAGGACGGTGAGCGCGGCATCGCCTGGGCGCTCCAGTTCGTGACCGGCTGGCGGCGCGACGCCATCGTCGCCAGCGGGGCCGGGGCGGTCGACCACCTCGGGGGCTACCTCCGCGGGATCGCGGTCCTGGCCGCCGCGCGGGCCGTGGTCGTGCTCGCCTTCCTGCTGGTGCTGGGGATCCCGCTGGCCGGACCGCTGGCGGCGATCGTCTTCCTCGGCGGGCTCGTACCCTATCTCGGCGGGCTGATCGCCGCGGCGCTGGTGGTCCTCATCGCGCTGGCTTCCAACGGCGTGGCGACGGCAGCGCTCGTGCTCGTCCTCGTCGTGGTCGCCAGCCTGGTCCTGGACATCGTCCTGGCGCCACGCGTCTATGGCACTGCGCAGCGCATGCATCCGGCGCTCGCGCTCGCCGCGCTGGCGGTCGGTGCGTC
>JAGDMV010000177.1 GCA_017860675.1 Chloroflexota bacterium | reverse complement strand
ACGGACCTGGCCGACATCCCCGACGACGCCTGGACCTGCACCGCCTACGGGATGGGCTCGATCGCGCCGACCGGCCCTGAGACGGACCGGGCGATCGAGGCGCTCGGGCTGGTCGACCGGATGGGCGACCGCGCCATGGCCCAGGCGGTCCGGGAGCTGGCCTCCTTCAGCGGCAGGCCGATCACCGTGATCGTCGCCTCCGAGCTCGGCGCAGGCAACACGCCGGCGCCGCTCGTCACCGCCGCCCAGCTATCACCTGTGTCGACGGCGACTACGCCGGCCGGGCGATCCCCGACGAGATGCAGGGAACGCCGTACCTCTTCGGCAAGACGAGCCACCCGCTGGCGAGCGTGGACCAGTGGGGCGACACGGTCATCCTCGTCGAGCCGCAGAACCCCTTCATGCTCGAGCGGATCGGCAAGATGCTGAGCGTGGCCGCCTTCGGCCACTGCTACCAGGCCGCCACCCTCCTCCCGGCGAGCGAGATGAAGGAGATCGTCGTGCCCGGGACGCTCACCCGCAGCCTGGCGCTGGGGCGGGCGATCCGGCAGGCCTGCGAGACCGGTGCCGACCCGATCGCGGCGGCAATGGAGGCGACCGGCGGCCACCTGCTCTTCACCGGCCGGGTGGCGAAGAAGGACTGGGAGGACCGCGACGGCTACATGTTCGGGACCACGACGGTGGAGGGCAGCGGCCGCTTCGCCGGCCACCGCCTGGAGGTCTGGTTCAAGAACGAGAACCACGTCAGCTGGCTCGACGGGGCCCCCTGGGTCTGCAGCCCCGATCTCGTCGTGCTGGCCGACCCGAAGACCGGCGAGGGCTACACGAACACCCTGATCGACGCCGGCGACGAGGTCGCCGCGGTCGGCATCCGCGGCCTCGACGCCTTCCGCACCGAGCGCGGGCTGGGCTGCGCCGGGCCGCGCTACTTCGGTTTCGACATCGACTACCGCCCGATCGAAGAGATCCTCGACCGGATCTGAGACGCCGGACGTGGGCGCGGGTAGCAGACCGGGCGCAGGAGGCCGCCATGGCAGGCACGATCGGCAACGAGAGCCGGGACGACTACTACGCCTTCGAGCATGCGGGCCGCCCGGGCGACGGCGGCTGCCGTGCAGGCCGTCGGCGGGGTGCCGACCCTGGTCACCTACTCGACCCTGCCCGAGCCGATGGCCGAGCCGCCGCGCCCGTTGGCCCGGGCCGTGCTCGGCGCCGACGTCTGGTTCGACTTCGCCGTCGCCTACCAGCTCTACAGCCCGGCCTACCGCGCGGCCGTGGCCAACGGCTGCGTCTACGTCTGCCTGACGGCGATGGACGTCGACATGATGGTGCGGACGATCGGGCGAGTACCGTACGGGCCGATGGAGGAGATGGCCCGGGTCCTGACGGTGGACAAGCGGGGCGACCCGTTCTGGGAGGAGGAGAAGACCGGCGGCTACGCGCAGATGCTCGGCGGCCAGACGGGCCCGATGGCCTTCCGCGAGTCGTTCGAGGGCGTCCTCGTCTTCGACGGGGCGATCTGGCCGCCGGACGAGATCGGCCTCGTCCGCTCGCCGGTGCGGCTGACGATCGAGGCGGGCTACGTGACGCGCGTCGAGGGAGGCGCCGAGGCTGCCATCTACGACCGCTGGCTGCGGGGCTTCGGCCACCCGGCGGCGATGCTGATGGACCACGCCTGCTACGGCTTCAACCCCGGCGTCCGGCGGCCGAGCGGGCGGATCCTCGAGGACGAGCGGGTCTTCGGCTGCATGCAGTTCGGGATCGGGGCGACGGAGCTCGGCTCGCCGATCCACAGCGACGGTGTCGTGCTGGGACCGTCCGTCTGGCTGGACGACGAGCAGATCGAGGACGCGGGCCGCTACGTGCATCCCGCGCTCGTCCGCCTGTGCCGGGAGATGGGCGTGGAAGGCTACTGACGATGCAGGGGCAGCGCGGGGCGCAGGACAGCACGGCCGGGTCCGGCGGGACGGACGCGGAGCCCCTCGAGCGTGGCGACGAGCCGCTCGTCGTCGCCGAGCCGGACGCCTTCGCCCTGCTGGCCCACCTCGTCACCTCGGCCGAGCTGTGCCTGACCGAGCCGTGGGACTACGGGACGTTCCGCCTCGTCGACGCGGCCAGCCGGCTGGCCGCCTCGATGCTGCCTTGCTCCAGCGGGCAGGACCGGGAGTTCCTGGCCTCGTTCCTGGCTGACCTCGAGGCGGGCAAGGGAGGCTCGACGCTCGACCGCGAGCAGTACCTCGAGTTCCTGCGCGGCTTGAGCCGGCGGATCGCCGAGCGCCTCGCGGGCCGCCCGGTGAGCGCCGAGGTGTCGCGCGGTGCGCCGGCGGCCGCGCTGGCGGCCGCGCAGGCGCCCGCGCCCGGGATCGGGATCCCCACGGCGGCAGAGACGCTCGGTCAGCCGCCGCCCGCCCCGGCCGAGGTCGTGCTGGAGACCATCCGCAGCCGGCGCGTCACCCGTGAGTTCGACTCCCGCCAGGTCGCGTACGAGGCGCTGCGCCTGGTCCTCGAGGCCGGACGCTGGGCCACCAGCGGAGGAGGCCGGCGCGTCCACCCGCTGCTCATCGTGCGCGACCCGGTGACCATTGCCAGGTTGCGGGCGGTGACGCCCGGGATGTTCAGCTCGCCGCCGGTGGTGGTCGTCGTCTGCACCGACGCGGGCCAGGCCGCGGCTGCGCTGATCCAGCTCGAGCACGACGCGACGACGATGATCGACGTCGGCACGCTGACCATGAACATGCTCGTCGCCGCCCAGGCCCTCGGGCTCGGCGCGTGCCCGGTCACCTCGTTCAGCCACGCGGCCGCAAGGGTGGTCCTGGACCTGCCGGCGGCGATCGAGCCCGAGCTCTTCGTCCTGCTCGGGCACCCGGCGGCGCCGATCCGCCGCGCCCGTCCGGCCCGGGCCGCCGGGCGGGCAGCGGCCGCGCTGCCGGCCGGCTTCGCCTGGTGGGAGCGCGTCGGCCGGGCGGAGCCCGAAGGCGGCCAGGACGCGGAATTCGCAGCAGCCATCCCCTTGGACGGCGAAATCCCGCCTGTATGATCCGCACACAGACGAGGAGGAGGTCTCGAATGGACGACCACAGGCGACAGACATCGACCCCGGTCCGGCTGGCGGCGCTCGCGGCGATCGCCATGCTCGTCTTCGCGGCCTGCACGAGCGCCGCCTCGCCCGCGGCTCCGTCCGGCGCCCCGGCCAGCGGGTCGGCTGCGCCGGCGTCGACCGCCCCGACGGAGCCAGCCACCGCCGCCCCGACGGCGCCGGTGTCCGCCACCATCACGCTCGGCAGCCACTCCGAGATCGTGCCCAGGGATCTCGACCCGGCCACCAGCTACTCGAACGAGGTCGTCGCGAGCCACCTCGCCTACGAGACCCTCACCCGCTACGACGCGGTCACCAAGACGCTGCAGCCCGGCCTGGCCACGGCCTGGACGGTCAGCCCGGATGGCATGACATGGACCTTCACCCTCCGGCCCGGCGTCACCTTCCACACCGGCCGGGCCATGGACGCCGCCGCGGCCAAGGCGGCGATCGAGCGGACGAAGACGCTCGGCAAGGGAGCCGGCTACATCTGGAGCGGGGTCAAGTCGATCGAGACCCCCGACGCCCAGACGCTCGTCTTCACCCTCGACTACCCGGCGCCGCTCGACCTCATCGCCTCGGCCAACTACGCGGCCTACATCTACGACACCCAGGCCGCCGGGGCGGGCGCGAGCGAGGAGGACCTCGTCGCCTGGTTCAACAGCGGCAAGGACGCCGGCACCGGCCCGTACGCGATCTCGAGCTGGACGAAGGGCGACGAGTTCGAGATGACGCTCGACAAGTACGACGGGTACTGGGGCGGCTGGGACGGCAGCCACTACACCAAGGTCGTGTTCCGGGTCGTGACGGAGGTCACCACGGCCGCCCAGCTGCTGCAGTCGGGCGAGCTCTCGTACTTCGATCGCCTGACCCCCCAGCTGATCGAGAGCCTGCGGACCGACCCGAATCTCCAGGTGGTCGAGACGCCTTCGTTCCAGAACCTCGTCGTCCTGCTCAACACCGCGTCCGGGCCGCTGGCCGATCCGAACGTCCGCAAGGCCGTCGCCAAGGCGGTCGACACCGACGGCATCGTGGCCGCCCTGGCCGGCTCGGTCGTGGGGGCCAAGGGCGTGATCCCCCAGGGCCTCATCGGCTACAGCGACGCGCTGACCGGCACCGGCCTCGACCTCGAGGGGGCGAAGGCGCTCCTGGCCCAGAGCGGCTACGGCCCCGGCGGCAAGCCGCTCACGATCACCGCGACCTACCTCGCCGGCGACACCGACGAGCAGCTGGTGACGACCAGCCTCAAGTCCAAGCTGGCCGAGCTGAACATCACCCTCGACGTCCAGGCCCTCCAGTGGGAGACCCAGTGGGACAAGGCCAAGTCGACCGACCCGGCCAAGCGCCAGGACGTCTTCCTCATGTACTGGTGGCCCGACTACGCCGACCCGTTCAGCTGGTTCATCTCCCTCTTCCGCACCGAGGAGAGCCCCAACTTCAACCTGGCCTACTACTCGAACCCGGCGCTCGACGCCCAGATCGACGGGATCCAGGCGCTGACCGCGACGGACCGCGCGGCGGCCGAGGCCGAGTACGTGAAGATGCAGCAGACCCTCATCGACGACGCGGTCGTGGTCGTGCCCTACGTGCAGAACTACCAGCGCGTCCTCCAGGCCTCGGTCGGCGGCTTCGTCGACAACCCGGCCTACGCCGGGGTCGTCTTCGCCTACGACCTGACGCCCAAGGAGTAGGTCCCAGCCCGCCGCCCGGGCCGCCACGCCCGCCGGCACTGTTCCTGCCACGCGCCACGACGGCCAGCGACGATGCGCCGGATCCTCGCCCGACGCGGACTCCAGTCGCTGGCCGTCGCGCTCGGCATCGGGCTCCTCGCCTTCGTCATCAGCCGGCTCCTGCCGGGTGACGCGGCTGCCACCTGGGCAGGGCCGCGGGCCAGCCTGGAGGAGCTCGCCCGCGTCCGCGAGATGCTCGGCCTGGACAAGCCCCTGCCCGAGCAGGCAGTCCGCTACCTGGCCGACCTCGTCACCCTGAACTGGGGGGTCTCGATCCGCACCCGTCAGCCGGTGCTGGAGGACGTCCTCGGCCGGTTCATGACCTCGTTCGAGCTGGTCGTCTTCGCCATGCTGCTCGCCGGGCTGGTCGGCATCCCGCTCGGGGTGATGGCGGCCCGCTGGAAGGGGAAGCCGCCCGACTGGCTGGCCGGGCTCACCTCCTCGGTGCTGGTCGCCATCCCCGTCTTCTGGTACGCGCTCGTCCTCCAGCTCGTCCTTGCCACGAAGCTCGACTGGCTCCCGGTCGCCGGGCGCTGGGACCAGGACCTCAACGAGGTGGCCCAGGCGTCGACCGTCACCCACATGGTGATCGTCGACTCGCTCCTGGCCGGGAACGTCGACCTGCTCCTCTCGGGCCTCTCGCACATGATCCTGCCGGCGCTGGTGATCGCCGCCTACCCGATGGG
>JAGDMV010000052.1 GCA_017860675.1 Chloroflexota bacterium | reverse complement strand
CCTCGGCGGTCGGTAGAATGACTGACCGTGGGCGTCGCGGAGGGCGGCGCCATCGAGGAGTGCAGCGTGACGGTCGGGCTGCTCGTGGTCGCGCTTGTCGCGGTGCTGGCCGTCGACGTCGTCCTCTTCGTCGCCCTCGTCGGGCCGCCGCTGCGGCGGTGGCTGGCCGCCGATCCCGGGGCAGGCGACACCCGGCGAGGCCCGATCGAGCCGCTCGACTTCGACACCGTCGGGGCGATGGATCCCCGGCTGGGGCCCGATGCGGCCATGCCCCGGGGCTACGACCGGATCGTCCGCATCGCCAGCTGGTCGTTCATCCTGGCCGCCGCGATCATCGTCGTCGGGACCGGCCTGTGGTCGGAGACGCAGACGGCCGTGCTGGTGGTGCTCGCCATCGCCGGCGTGTTCGTCCTGGTCGCCCACGACGTCCTGCCCTCCGGCGCCTTCGGCCACGGCGCCTACCTCGTCGAGGGGACGGTGGCGATCGTCTTCGTCACCCTGGTCGTCCTGCTGACCGGTGGCGCCTCCAGCCCGTTCTTCTTCGGCTACGCCCTCGTCGTCGCCGGTGCCGCGCTGGTCGTCCGGCCGCGGGTCACGTTCGCCCTGGCGCTGGCCGCGGCCGCTGGCTACCTGGCTGTGCTGGCCGTCGACGCGGCCCGGGGCGGGCTCGACGCCGCCGAAGTCGCGATCGTGGCGGTGAACTTCACCGCTCTCGGCATCCTGGCCTACGTGGCCACCGTGGTCGCCGGCGAGCAGCGCCGGACGCGCGACGCCGCCATCCGCCTGTCGACGATGGACGCCCTCACCGGCCTCAGCAACCGGGCCTTCTTCATGGCCGCCCTCGAACGGGAGATCGAGCGCAGCCGGCGCTACTCCCGGGGCTTCTGCCTGCTGATGGCCGACCTCGACGACCTGAAGCTGCTCAACGACAGCTACGGGCACCGGCTGGGCGACCGGGCGCTGGTCGGGGTCGCCAACGTGATCCACGAGGGGATCCGGCGGATCGACACGGCGGCCCGGCTGGGGGGCGACGAGTTCCTGGTCCTGCTGCCCGAGACGGATCCGTCCGGCGCCCAGGTGGTGGCCGAGAAGATCCGGCTCGGCGCGGCGGGCATCGCCCTGCGCGAGGGCGAGGAGCGGGTGTCGGTGGCCGTGTCGATCGGGCTGGTCTCCTGGCCGGACGATGGCCGGACCGTGGACGAGCTGATGCACGCCGTCGATGCCGCCATGTACCGCTCGAAGCGCCGGGCCAAGAACCGCGTCGTCGGGATCGACGGGCGGCCGCCCGGTGGCGGCCCGGTCAACGACGATCCCATCCCGATCGTGCCCGCCACGCTCGCGGTCGGGACACGCTCGCGCTGATCCTCCCGCCGCGCCGAGCGGCAGTCCCCGCCGGGGCGCGCGGTCCCTCGCCCTGGCCCCGGCGCCTGCTCCGGGCTCTGCCCCCGGCGCGGTGTAGCATCGAACCCATGGATGGCTTCTCCACGCGTGCGATCAGGGCTGCCTCCCGCTCGCCCCGGGTCGACCAGCGACCCACCTCTGTCCCGATCTACCAGGCGGTGACCTTCTCGTCGGAGACGACCGACGAGCTGGCCGACGTGACCAACCGCCGCCTGCCCGGCTACTCGTACAGCCGGATCGCCAACCCGACGGCGGAGGCGCTCGGCAGCGCGATCGCCGAGCTGGAGGGGGCCGAGGCCGGCTTCGCTGCCGCCTCCGGCATGGCCGCCGTCCACCTGGCCCTGCTGGCGCTGGTCCGGGCCGGCGACCGGATCGTGTGCACCCGGGCCGTCTATGGCACCACCCGGGCCCTGCTGACCGGGACGCTGGCCCGCCTCGGGGTCACCACCGACTTCATCGACCCGACCAACCTGCGCGCCGTGGAGGCTGCCCTGGCCGGGGCGCCGGCCCGGGTCCTGTACCTCGAGACGATCTCCAACCCGACCCTGGTCGTGGCCGACGTCGCCGCCCTGGCCGAGATCGGCCACCGGCACGGCGCGGCCGTGGTCGTCGACAACACCTTCGCCACGCCGTACCTGTGCCGCCCGCTCGAGCTCGGAGCCGACCTGGTGGTGGAGTCAGCCACCAAGTACATCGCGGGCCACTCGGACGTGCTGGCCGGCGCGGTGGCCGGCCGGGAGGCGGCGATCGATGCCGTTCGGGAGGCGCAGGTCCAGACCGGGGCGACGATCGCGCCGTTCTCCGCCTTCCTGGTCCTGCGCGGGATCGCCACCCTGGCCGTGCGGATGGATCGTCATTCGGCCACCGCGGCCGCGCTCGCCGCGTGGCTGACAACGGAGCGGGGCGTGGCCCGCGTCCTCTACCCCGGCCTGCCGTCTCATCCCGACCACGCGGTCGCAGCCCGCCAGCTGGCGAGCGGCGGCGGCATGCTGGCGGTCGAGCTGAGCGGCGGAGCGACGGCCGGCCGGGCCTTCATCGACGCTCTGCGCATCCCGGAGCGGACCGCCTCGCTGGGGAGCATCCACACGATCGTGGTCCACCCACCGTCCACGACACACCGCCAGCTCGACCCGGCGCAGCTGCTCGAGGCCGGGATCGCACCCGGCCTGGTCCGCATCTCGGTCGGGCTCGAGGACCTCGAGGACCTGCGTTCGGACTTCGCTCGCGGCCTGGCCGCAGCCCGGGCGGCGGTCGGGGAGGACGGGCCGGCGCCGGGCGGGTGGTGACGGCGCACGATCGCATCGCCGGGGCCGCGCCGCCCGCAGCATTCGGGCGGGCATCCCGACCCGCAGCCTGGCCGGCTCCAGCCGTCGGGCCTGCACCTCCAGCCGCGGTCGCGCCGGCTCGAGCAGCCTTGGGCAACTGGGGGCGCTAGACTCTCGGCCCATGGACCCTTATGTCGTCGCCTTCGGTACCGGCCTCGTCGGGCTCGGCCTCGTCGTCTGGATCGTCTGCGCGTACGTTGCCTACCGCCAGGCGCCGCCGCGGGGCCGCCGAGCCCTGACCTGGGGCATCCTCGGGATCATCTTCGGCCCGTTCGCCCTCTTCGCCCTCTACCTGCTGCCCCCCGGCCACGTGGAGGGCAGCCACCACAAGGCCGATCCGCGGGTCGCGCTCTACGAGGTGCCGAAGGAGAAGCGACACTGACGCAGCCGGCCGGCGAGGCACCTGCGCCCGCCGGCGAGCGCGCGCCACGCACCTCCGGAGCGCAGCCGTCCGCCGAGGCCGTCTCCCCGGAGCGCCTCTTCGCCCTGGTCCCGGCCCACGACGAAGGCCCCCGGATCGCCGCCGTCGTGGCGGCCGCGCGCGTCCACCTGCCCGTGCTCGTGGTCGACGACGGCTCGGCCGATGACACGGCAGAGCGAGCCGAATCCGCCGGCGCCACGGTCCTCCGCCAGCGGCCCAACCAGGGCAAGGGCGCGGCGCTCCAGGCCGGCTTTCGGCGGGCCCTCGAGCAGGACTGGGAGGCGGCCGTCACCCTCGACGCCGACGGGCAGCACGACCCCGACGAGATCCCGCGCTTCGTCGACGCGTGGCGTGCCGGCCACCCCGACCTGGTCATCGGCCGGCGCAGCTTCCGGCAGATGCCACCCAGCCGCCGCCTTGCCAACGAGATCGGCGGCCGCGCCTTCTCCTGGGCGGTCGGCCGGTCCATCCCCGACAACCAGTCCGGCTACCGGCTCCTGTCGCGCCGGCTGATGGCGGAGATGATCAGGAGCGACGAGCCCGGCTTCGAGCTCGAGGTGGACATGATCGTGGTCTGCCTGCGGGCCGGCTGGCCGCTCGCCTGGGTGCCGATCCGCACGATCTACGCCGGCGAGCCGAGCCATATCCGCCCGATCCGCCACATCAGCGGCTTCCTGCGCACCGTCCGTCACGCTCGGGCCAGGATGCGGGCGCCCGGCCCGTAGCGCCGACACCCGGCGCCGGGGTGCCACACCGCGAGGACCGTGGCCAACGCCCGGCCGCGAGGACCGTGGCCAACGCCCGGCCGCGAGGGCCGTGGCCAACGCCCGGCCGCAGGCCGCCGGGTCGATGGCGCCGGTGCCGGTCGCCCTGCAGGCCGCCGACGTCAGCCCGTGAACGCCACCGACAGGTAGCCGACCGTCCGACCTGCCGGACCGCCGGCGTCGGCCGAGGTCGCCTGGGCCAGCACCGTGGCGCCGACCGCGCCCATCGCCCCGACTGCCGCGAGGCTGACCACGGCCGGCTCGATGCCGCACATCCCGCAGGACAGCCCGCGGATGCCCGCCCAGCGCAGCGCCGCCTCCTCGCGGGCGAGCCGTGCCGGGTCACGGGCGAGGATCGCCGGCACGAGGGCATCGGTCACCCGCTCGCAATCGGTGGCGGTCGGGTAGTGGGCCATGTCGGACGAGGCCGCCAGGACGACCTGCTCGCCGGCCGCTCGACGATCGGCCAGGAGCCGCCCGAGCATCTCGCCGGCGGCGATCGCGTCCGGGCCGGTTCCGATGGACGTCGCCAGGGCGACGATGCGTGCCCCGGGGACGGCCCGTCGCAGGAGCGGCAGCTGGACCTCGATCGAATGCTCGTCGCGGTGGGCGCTCCGGTCGGCCCGGAACGGGGGACCGAGGCCCGCGATCGCAGCTGCCATCACCTCGTCCGTCTCAACGGGCCCAGCCGGGGTGGACCACGGTCCCCGGTCCCAGGCGGCGATCCCGCGGCCGATCCCGTAGTGGTCCGTGCCCAGGAGCACGATCGTGCCCGGGGGTTCCCGTTCGAGCAGCCCCCAGGCGGCGGCCGCCACGACACCCGAGTAGACGAGCCCGGCGTGGGGAACCAGGAGCCCGAGGAGCGGGCCGGGGAGGGCCGCGGGCTCGCCTGCCGCTGTCCGCAACGCCTCGACCATCTCGCCGAGCTGGCTGGCATTCCCGGGGTAGAACGAGCCGGCCACGGCCGCCGGCCGGGCGCTCACCGCCACGACAGCACCTCCCTCAGCCGCAGGGCCGCGCCGACCGCTCCGCCAGCGCGATGCCTGCCAGCGCCCGTCCGCACGACGGGCAGGTCCCGTCCGGTCGCAGGTACCGCTCGATCCGATAGCCGTGTCGAGCGATGAGGAGGTCGCCGCAGCCCGGGCAGAAGGTGTCCTCAGCCCGGAGCCCCGGCGCGTTGCCGCCGTAGACGTGGAGCAGGCCGGCCTCGCGGCCGATCTCCAGGGCGGCGGTGATCGACGACAGGCTGGTCGGCGCCCGATCCGACCAGCGATGAGCCGGGAAGAAGCGCGACACGTGCCAGGGCGTCTCCGGCCCCAGCTCGGCGACGAGCCAGGCGACCAGCGGCCGCAGCTGTTCGGGGCTGTCGTTGACGTCCGGCAGCAGCAGGGTGGTCACCTCAAGCCAGATGCCCCGGCGGCGCATCTCGACGAGCGCTTCCTTGACCGGCTCGACGCGCGCCCCGCACGCCCGCCGGTAGACGGCGTCGTCGAACGACTTGAGGTCGACGTTGGCCGCGTCGAGGACCGGTGCCAGCAGCTCGATCGCCTCGGGCGTCTGGTAGCCGTTGGTGACGAAGAGGTTGAGCATGCCCTCGCGGTGGGCCAGTCGGGCGCAGTCGAGGGCATACTCGAGGAAGACGGTCGGCTCGACGTACGTGTAGGCGATCGTCTCGCAGCCCTTTCTGACCGCCTCGGAGACGACCGCCTCGGGGGAGAGGCGGCGACCCGGCAGCGGCTGGCCGAGCCGCGGTCCCTGGGCGATCTCCCAGTTCTGGCAGAAGGCGCAGTGGAAGTTGCAGCCGACGGTCGCGATCGAGTAGGCCGAGGCGCCCGGGGCGACGTGGAAGAGAGGCTTCTTCTCGATCGGGTCGACGGCGGCGGCCACGACCTCGCCGTACACGGTGGAGTAGAGGCGCCCGTCGCGGTTCTCGCGGACGCCGCAGATCCCGACGCGGCCCGGCCGCACCAGGCAGCGGTGGGCGCAGACGTCGCAGCGTACGCTCCCGTCGGGGAGCGGCGTGGCAAGGATGGCGGGGACGGCAGGCATCGGCGATCGGCGCCAGTGTGGCGCGTTGAGCCGAAGCCGGACAGGGCCGGACGGCCCGCGAGGCGTGGCCCCGTCCTCCCGCGAGGCGTGCCCCCGTTCTGCCGCGATCGGCCCGCGAGGCGCGGCCCCGTCCTCCCCCGATCGGCCCGCGAGGCGCGGCCCCGTCCTCCCCCGATCGGCCCGCGAGGCGGCGGCCGGCGCGGAGCCCGCGCGGCCTCGTGGCCCCGGGGTCAGTCCTCCAGCTTGAACGGCGGGTACGGGCCGGTCATGAGCAGCAGGTAGGCGCCGACCCGGTTCATCCAGCGCAGGTAGCCGCCGACGAGCAGGTAGCCCCAGGCCGGGTAGCGGCCGTAAAGGAGGACCGGGATCCACGCCACCAGGTTCACGAAGTTGGCCACGATGCCGAGCGCCCACAGCACGATGAAGTGGGGGATGAGCAGCAGCGAGCGGACGAACAGGCCCAGCAGCGGGATGCCCGCCCAGCGGGGCACCTCCTGGTCGAGGTCCCAGGCGACGTCGACGTCGTGCGGCGCAGAGGGCGAGAAGGGCGGGTACGTCGCCGCCATGAGCGTTCCGTAGGCGTAAACACGGGTGTACCAGCGCATGAAGCCGCCGACCAGGTCGTATCCCCAGGCCGGGTATCGGCCGTTGATCAGCACCGGGATCCAGGTCACCCAGGTCAGGAAGAACACGAGCATCCCGTAGAAGGCGAGGATGATCGCGTGGGGGATGAGCAGGATCCCCCTGACGAACACGCCGATGAGCGGGATGCCCCACAGCTGGTTCATCGTCACCGTCTCGTCGAAGACGGTGACCATCGTGTAGGCGGGAGGGCGTCCGCGCGCTGCGCCCGCCGGCGGAGGGGGCGGAGGGGCCGCGGGCGGGGGCGGAACTGCCGGCGGCTCGGCCACCGTCGGTACCTGGACAGCCATCGGCGTTTGCGCCGTCGGCACGACCGCCGCGGTCGGGGCGGGCGCGATCGGCTGGGTCGGCTCGGAGCCAGGGGGCGGGACGGCGTCGGGGTCGTTCGCCGGCGGCCCGGGCGGCTCGCCGGACAGGTCACCCGCCGGCGGGAGCGGGGTCTGGTCGGTCACGGTCAGTCCCTCCTCGAGCCGCACCAGTCACCGCGGCCCAACGGGGACGCTACCACGACCCGGCAAGGCCGCCGACCTGCAACAGGGAGGGTCGCCGGGGGCCGTTTCTCCCGTTCAAGCCTGGCAGCACTACCGACGCGGGATTCCCGCTGGCCGCGGCCGCTGGTTGGTGCCCACGGCGCCGGTCTCGTGCGTGACCTGTCCCGGCGGACCACTCCGGCGGCCACCGAATGCCCTGTTCCTGTCCCGGCCAAGCCCACCGGGCCTGTCCGGGAGAGAACGGCCGCGCGTGCCGCCCCGGCAAGCCCACCAGGCTTGTCCGGGAGAAGACCGGGCACGCGCGGTCGCCGCCGGATCGCCGCCGGGTCGCCGCTGGGTCGCCGTGCGGTTGCCGCAGCGTCGCCGCAGAGATCGCCGCGGGGTGGCCCCTGGCGGTCGCAGACGGCCACGACCCGACCTCCCAGCCGGACGCCCGTCGGCGCTCCGGGCGACCTGGAGCTGCGAGATCCCCCGCAGGTCCTCGACACGTGCCAGGAGCACCGTCTCGCCGTCGACCATGGCCGCCCCCGGGTTGAAGATGCTGTTGGCCAGGTACGGCAGGTCGGCGGCGACGAGGATCGGGTTGGCCGGATCGCGGTGGAAGACTCCGCGCGAGGTGGTGTTGCTGGGGCGGCTGCCCGTGCGGTCGCTCATCGGGCGGCTCCCACCAGCCCGCGGGCGGGCACGACTCCCGACCCTCGCCGGCGCCGAATCACTTCGAGCGCGGTCAGCCACATCAGCGTCGACTCGGCCCCCTGGTTGGCGTTCACGCCGGCAGGTCCCAACCCGTCGAATGCGGCCCCCCGCGACGGCTCGGCCACCGGAAGGCCAAGATCGTTCGTTCCCAGGTACCAGGCGTAGGCGGCCTCCATCGCCTGCAGGTAGCGATCGGACCCCGTGGCGTCATGCGCCGCAGCGGCGGCGAGCAGGAGCGAGGTCGCCTCGATCGGCTGCTGGTCGAACCGGGCGGGCGAGCGTCCTCGCGGCCACCAGCCCCGGTTGCCGACCGGCGACAGGTGTCCCGCAGCGTCTACCTGCTGCTCGAGCAGCCAGTCCAGCATCGCCAGGCCGAGGCCCAGCATCCGCGGCCGACCAAGCGCGACTCCACCGACGATCAGCGCCCGGGGCACAACACCGTTCTCGTAGGTGGCGGCGTGTTCGGGCCACGGCCAATCGGGATCGAACCGGGCCGGCTCGCACGCCACCCAGAGGGCATTGGCGATCGATCGACCGGCAGCGCCCACTGTCCCCGCGTCCGCCCCATCCGCCGACACGCAGGCGAGCAGGGCCACCGCCCGCGGCCGGATGTAGGTCAGCTCGAGAGCTGCCGGGAGAGCGGCCGCGAACAGCCCCGAGACCCTGTCGAGCAAAGACCCGGCCGGCAGTGCCGCGACCGCCTCGCCGAGCGCGAGAAGCGCCCGGGCATGCGCGTCCTCCGAACCTGGTCCGTCGACCCAGGATCCGTCGCTCCGGCGGAAGTTGCGGAAGCGTCCGGCGGCAGGGTCGAAGGCGGCTGAAAGGAAGCGGATTCCCCGCTCGACGCTCGGGGCCACCGCCACCCAGCCCAGCTCGCGGGCGTGGAGCAGGTCCACCGACAGCGCCCGGGCGACGTCGTCCGTGCAGTAGCCGTGGCGCGGGTCGGGCCGCCTCCCGTTCGCGTGCTGGAACACGCCCGTGTCGTCGGAGAGCTCGTCGAGGTGGACCCGGGAGACGGGGTGGACGGGGGCAGGCTCAGGCACTCGCCACCCGCCCCAGCGCGGCAGCCGTCTGCGCAGGCACACCCGACGCGACCCGCTCGAACAGCCGCCGATACGAGGCGCCGACGGCCGGCCAGACCATCCGCCGGCCGTACGCGTAGGCGCGCCGGCGGATCGACTCCCGCAGGGCGCGGTCGCCGAGCAGCCGGGCCAGCTCGGTCGCGATGGCGTCGGGCGATCCGGGCGGGACGAGGATCCCGCGGCCACCGGAGAGTGCCTCGAGGGCGTAGGCGTAGGGCGTCGAAACGGCCGGCGTCCCCGCTCCGAGCGCGTACGACAGCGTCCCCGACACGATCTGCTCAAGGTTCGGGTACGGGGTGATGAAGACGTCGGCCGCCTGCAGCCAGCGCCCGAGCTCGACCCGCCCGACGTAGCGGTTGACGAACCGGACGTGGTCGTCGAGCCCCAGCTCGCCGGCACGCGCCACCAGGCGCTCGCGGTACGCCTCGCCCTCGCAGGCGAGCAGGCCGGGATGGGTCGCCCCGACCACGACGAAGCAGGCCGCAGGGTCTGCCGCCACCACGGCGGGCATCGCCTCGATCACGGCCTCGTAGCCCTTGCCCGGGCCGAGGAGCCCGAAGCTCAGGACGACGTGCCGGCCCTCGAGGCCGAGGAGCGGCTTCGCCCGGTCGGGGTCGACGAACGGCAGGTCGGGAACGCCGTGCGGGATCACCTCCACGCGGGTGCGGTCGACGTCGTAGACCCGGGCCAGGAGCTCGGCGGCTGCGTTCGACATCACGACGGCCGCCGTGGACGCCCGGACCAGCTCGCGGAGGACCCGGTGCTGCCCGGCCGACGGCTGGCGGAGGATCGTGTGGAGGGTCGTTACAACGGGGCGCCGCAGGGCCCGCACGAAGTCGAGCACGAAGCTGCCGTCCTCGCCGCCCCAGATGCCGTACTCGTGCTGGAGCGAGACCGCGTCGAGCCCCCGCAGGTTGAGCGTGGCGGCGGCGGCACGGTAGTCGTCGCGGACGTCCCGCCGGATCCGCAGACGCACCTCGGGCGGGTACGGCTCGCGATGGTCGGGCGGGTCCAGGACGGCGATCTCGCCGCGGCTGGCGAAGGTGGTCAGGTCGTGGGTGAAGCTGGCGATGCCGCAGCGGCGCGGCGGGTAGGTGGAGACGTAGGCGATGCCGGTGATGGGAACCCCTCCTTTCAGTGGGCCGCAGCCGCGGCCACCTGGCGGGGTCCAGACCTCGTGCGCGTGGCGCTGTCGTGAGCCCATGCCGACCGGTCTGCCGAGGGAATGGCAGTCGGTCGATCTCGGCTCGAGGCCGGCCCCATGTGGGGGGGATGGAAAGGGTGACCCGCCGAGCGAAACCTGTCAAACGCGCCTGTCCACCCGATCGGGGTGCCCAGGGGTCGGGCCGGGGCTTCGGCCGGGGCTTCGGCCCGTGGCTTCGGTCCGCGGGCGGCCCGACGGTGCCGCTGCTGAAGCCGTCAACGATGCCGACGGCGACTCTGGTCGCCCGAGACGCCCTCTGGTACCATTCCGAAGCCCTCATCGGGCAGTGCGGCGGCCGCGACGGTCGCCAGCGGTCGGGGCGTGGCGCAGCTTGGTAGCGCGCATCGTTCGGGACGATGAGGTCGGAGGTTCAAATCCTCTCGCCCCGACCAGTCCCACCTCTCGTTGCCTCTGCAACCGCTGTTCGCGCACGGCCACGAGCCCGAGCAGCCAGGCATTCTCGTTGGGCGCAGGGTGGACCGCCACGATCTCCGGCCCGTCAACGTCGACCTGGCTGAGGATCTCCCGCAGCGCTTGCTCCCGCAGCGCTTGCTCCCGCAGCCGATCCGGCACGGCCGGGTGCCGAGGTGGCTGGCACGTCGGCGCGTCGCCAGGCGCGGCTGAACGCGTCGATCGTCAGCTCCCCGGCCGGGATCGAGCCGCTCAAGCGGAACGGCTGAGTCACCCGAGCAGCGACGTGTTCGCGTGGTGGCTCCGGGCTGATGACGGACCGTAATGACGCCGTGGGGCTCAGGCAGCACAGTGGCATTGCGCCTGGGAAGTCACCGCAGGCGTTGATCGGTTGGACCGAATCGGGTCCACGTGCTTGGGTCACGGTGACGAATGGCCGCGACCGACCGCAAAGGTCAGTTCGCAGCCAAGGAGACAAGAGCGTCCGGCTTCGCCGGGTCTCTTGGCCAAGGGCGCAAGGTAGAAGCCGTGGCCACGATCACCCGACCAGCCGGCGCCTGACCGCGTCGCGGTCCCCAGACGGGCGGGGGCTTCGTCCGCAGACGGCGTACGCCGGAGCGGCGACGCACCACAGCAAGGAATGGATTTCGATGGGCCTCATCTCCTGGATCGTGGTCGGCGCCATCGCCGGCTTCCTCGCCAACCTCGTCATGGGCTCACAGAAGGGTTTGCTGATGATGGTCATCCTCGGCATCGTCGGCGGCCTGGTCGGCGGCTTCGTCGCAACGAGCGTGCTCGGAATGGGCTCCGTCAGCGGCATCAACGTCCAGAGCATCGTGATCGCCACGCTCGGCGCGATCGCAGTCACCGTCGTCTTGGGCTTCGTGACCCGTCCGCGTGGCCTTCTTCACCGCTGAGAGGGGATCTCGGGACCCCTACCGACAGTTCGGGCCCGGCCAACCCCGGACGGGGCCGACCCTGCGTGGGCCGCTGCCGGGCAACCTCGTCACCAACCCAACTCGAGGCTGGAGCACGATATGACGATCGAGGAGCCAGAGTGGCGCTTGCCCGGTAGCGAGGCTCCCGATCGTTATCGTCGGCGGCGCCTGGCGAGCGTCGGTGCACGTGGCGCGCGTCGGCGCGATGGAGGCGACGACCGCGCTGCAGCGACTGCCCGACTCGACGCTTCGGTGGCTCGCGGCCGCCTCGGTTGGCCTCGGCGCCGGGCTCCGGCTCGCCGGGGCTCCGCGGCTGGTCGCGATGGCAGGGGCCGCGCCGGCGCTGCTCATCGGTGCCGCCATTGCCCTGCGCTCGACCGAACCCGAAGTCCAGCCTCATGAACAGGCCGACACGTCAACCGGAGGAATGATCGACATGACCGACGAGCACACCAAGGGCACCATCAGCAAGGCCAAGGGCACGATCGAGGAGGGGCTCGGCAAGCTGACCGGCGACAAGGAAGAGCAGGCCCACGGCAAGGCCAAGCAGGTCCAGGGCGACGCCCAAGAGAAGCTAGGCGACATCCAGGACGCC
>JAGDMV010000176.1 GCA_017860675.1 Chloroflexota bacterium | reverse complement strand
GGGAATCGGTGGCGGACGCCGCGCGTCCCCTGCGACGTCCACCACGAACGCGAGTGTGCCCGCCAGTTCGGGCCGCCCGGCAGGGCCGAATGGCCCTACTGTTCGGGCCGGAACGGCGCTGCGCCCCCGGGAGCGGGGGGGCACCCTCTGGCCATGCTCCCCAGCCCGCCGTCCGCTCGTCGCCTGCTCATCGTGAGCGATCACCTGGCGGCGTCGGACGCGCTCGCAGCGCACCTTGGCCGGCACGGCTTCACCGTCGTCGGGGAGGTGCGCTCGGCCGCCTCGGCGGCCCTCGCCGCCCGGACCTGCAGCCCGGACCTCGTCCTGGTGGACGGGGCCATCCGCGGTGGCTGGCGGGCGGTGGCCGACGCGCTGGACGGTGTCCTGCCGCGCAGCCGCATCGTCGTCCTCGCCGCATACCTCGGCGCGGACGAGGCTCGCGCGGCGCGCGACGCCGGGATCGGAGCCACCATCCTCAAGCATGTCGAGGGCGGGTCGCTGGCGAGCCGTCTTCGGTCGATCGGAGGCCACTCATGACCCTGCCCGCGTCCCCGGAGAGGGGAGCATCCAACCCAGGCGCCGCCGGAGCGGCGGCGGCCTCGAGCGTCGACCAGCAGCGCGTCTGCATCGACGGCAACGAGGCGGTGTCGCGGGTGGCCTACGCGGTCAGCGAGGTGATCTCGATCTACCCGATCACCCCGGCCTCGAGCATGGCCGAGCACTGCGACGACTGGGCCGCGGCGGGCCGCCCGAACCTGTGGGGCAAGGTGCCCGAAGTCATCGAGATGCAGTCGGAGGCCGGCGCCGCCGGCGCGATGCACGGGGCGCTCCAGGCGGGCGCCCTGGGCGCGACGTTCACCGCCTCCCAGGGCCTGCTGCTGATGGTCCCCAACATGTTCAAGATCGCCGGCGAGCTGACGCCGTCGGTGATCCACGTGTCGGCACGGGCCGTCGCCACCCATGCCCTGTCGATCTTCGGCGACCACAGCGACGTCATGCATGCCCGGGCGACCGGCTGGGCCCTGCTGGCAGCCAGCTCGGTCCAGGAGGCCCACGACTTCGCCCTGGTGGCCCACGCCGCCACCCTCCGGGCGCGGGTGCCGTTCGTCCACTTCTTCGACGGCTTCCGGACCTCGCACGAGGTCAACCGCATCGCCCTGCTCGACGCGGAGGACATGCACGCCCTCGTGCGCGAGGAGGACATCCTCGCCTTCCGGGCGCGGGCCATGACCCCCGACGCCCCGGTCCTGCGGGGAACCGCCCAGAACCCGGACGCGTTCTTCCAGGGCCGCGAGGCCGGCAACGCCTACTACCTGGCCGTGCCCGGGATCGTGCAGGAGGTGATGGACGAGCTCGCCGAGCGGACCGGGCGCCGCTACGGGCTGGTCGACTACGTCGGCGCTCCCGACGCCGACCGGGTCCTGGTCGTCATGGGCTCCGCCTGCGGCGCGGCCGAGGAGACCGTCGAGGAGCTCGCGGCCGCCGGCCAGCGGGTCGGCCTCGTGAAGGTGCGCCTCTTCCAGCCGTTCCCGACCGAGGAGCTGGTGGCGGCCCTGCCGTCGACGGTGCGGGCGATCGCCGTGCTCGACCGGACCAAGGAACCCGGCGCGGTCGGCGAGCCGCTCTACCTCGGCGTCGTGACGGCGCTGGCCGAGCGGATGGACAGCGACGCGCCGCCCTTCCCGGCCATGCCCCGGGTGATCGGCGGGCGCTACGGCCTGGGCTCGAAGGAGATCACGCCCGGCATGATCAAGCCGGTCTTCGACGAGCTCGCGACCGAGCGGCCGAAGCGGCACTTCACCGTCGGCATCGTCGACGACGTCACCAACCTGAGCCTGCCCGTCGACCCGGGCTTCCGCCATCGCCGCCCGGCCGGCGAGGTCCAGGCGATGTTCTACGGGCTGGGGTCGGACGGAACGGTGGGGGCGAACCGTGCCTCGGTGAAGATCATCGGCGAGGGCACAGACCTGAACGCCCAGGGCTACTTCGTGCTCGACTCGAAGAAGTCGGGCTCGATGACGGTCTCCCACCTTCGCTTCGGGCCGAAGCCGATCCGCTCCTCCTACCTGGTCGAGGAGGCCGACTTCATCGCCTGCCACCAGTTCACCCTGCTCGACCGGGTGAACGTCCTGGCCAATGCCAAGCACGGTGCGACCTTCCTGCTCAACGCGCCCTACGGGCCGGACGAGGTCTGGGACCACCTCTCGAGCGAGGTCCAGCGGCAGCTCGTCGACAAGGCGATCGACTTCTGGGTGATCGACGCCTTCGCCGTCGCCGAGGAAGTGGGCATGGGCTCGCGGATCAACACGATCATGCAGCCCTGCTTCTTCCAGCTGGCCGGCGTCCTGCCCCCCGACGAGGCGATCGACCGGATCAAGCGGCACGTCGAGAAGATGTACGCCAAGCGCGGCCAGGCGGTCGTCGACCGCAACTTCGCGGCCATCGACGGGTCGCTCGCGCGGCTCGGCCACGTCGCCCTCGGGCGGGTGTCGACCGGGCGCGAGGCGCCCCCGATCGTCGCCGAGGATGCGCCGGAGTTCGTCAGGACCGTCACTGCCGTGCTCATGGCCGGCGAGGGCGACCGGCTGCCGGTGAGCGCCTTCCCGATCGACGGGACCTACCCGACCGGCACCACGAAGTACGAGCGGCGGGCGATCGCCCTGCACCTGCCGATCTGGGATCCGGCCATCTGCATCGACTGCGGCAAGTGCGCCATCGTCTGCCCCCATGCCGCGATCCGGATGAAGGTCTACCCGGCGGCGGCGCTGGCCGGAGCCCCGGAGCGCTTCCTGAGCAAGGACTTCAAGGCCAGGGAGGTGGCCGAGCACCTGCTCACCATCCAGGTGGCGCCGGACGACTGCACCGGTTGCGGCGTGTGCGTCGAGGTCTGCCCGGCCAAGAGCAAGACGGAGGCGCGCCACAAGGCGATCAACATGGAGCCGGTGGCGGACCACCGCGACGTGGAGCGGGTCCGCTGGGACTTCTTCAAGACGATCGCGCCGCTCGACCGCAGCATCCTGCCCCACGACACCGTCAAGGGCAGCCAGGTGCTGGAGCCGCTGTTCGAGTTCTCGGGCGCCTGCGGCGGCTGCGGCGAGACCCCGTACCTCAAGCTGGCCTCGCAGCTCTTCGGCGACCGGATGATCGTTGGCAACGCCACCGGCTGCTCGTCGATCTACGGCGCCAACCTGCCGACCACGCCCTGGACGGTGAACGCCGAGGGGCGCGGCCCGGCCTGGAACAACTCGCTCTTCGAAGACAACGCCGAGTTCGGCCTCGGGATGCGGCTTGCGCTCGACGCCCAGGCCGACCACGCCCGGGTGCTGCTGACCCGGCTCGCCCCGGTGGTGAGCGACGACCTCGTCCGCGAGCTGCTCGACAGCCAGCAGCGCACCGAGGTCGAGATCAGCGCCCAGCGCGAGCGGGTGAGCCGGCTGCGGGCCGCCCTCCAGCACGTTGACGGCGAGCACGGGGCCGACGCGCGCCAGCTGCTGGCGGTCGCCGGCGACCTGGTCCGCAAGAGCGTCTGGGCCATCGGCGGCGACGGCTGGGCCTACGACATCGGCTTCGGCGGCCTGGACCAGGTCCTCTCATCCGGGCGCGACGTCAACATCCTGGTGCTCGACACGGAGGTCTACTCCAACACCGGCGGCCAGGCGTCGAAGGCGACCCCGCGCGGAGCGGTGGCCAAGTTCGCGGCTGCCGGCAAGGGGACGACCAAGAAGGACCTGGGGGCCATCGCCCGAAGCTACGGCAACGTCTACGTGGCCCAGATCGCGATCGGCGCCAACGACGCCCAGGCGGTCAAGGCCATGCTCGAGGCGGATGCCTGGCCGGGCCCATCGCTGATCATCGCCTACTCGACCTGCATCGCCCACGGCATCGACATGTCACAGTCGATGACCCACCAGAAGGACGCGGTCCGCAGCGGCTACGGCCGGCGAGACCCGCTTCGCCATCCTTGCCCGGACCCAGCCCGAGCGGGCGGCCGAGCTCGCCGCCCTCGTCCAGGCGGACGTCGACGAGCGCTGGCGGTACTACGAGCAGCTGGCGGCCATTCACCGGGCCGTGCCGCACGTGCGCCGCAACGGCCAGGAAGAGACGCCCGACGGCGGTGGCCGCGTCGCCGGAATGGACGAGGAGGTGCCGGCATGAGCGTCGACCTGCGGACCCGCTACCTGGGCCTCGAGCTGCGCTCTCCGCTCGTCGCCTCGCCGTCGCCGCTGACCTTCGAGCTGGACACGGTCCAGCGGCTCGAGGAAGCGGGGGTGGCCGCGATCGTGCTGCCGTCGCTCTTCGAGGAGGAGATCGTCCACGAGGAGATCGAGCTCAACCGTTCGCTCGAGCAGGGCGACGAGCAGTTCGCCGAGGCTCCCAGCTACTTCCCCAGCATCGAGTCGTTCGCCGGCGCCGGCGACCGCTACCTGACCCGGCTGGAGCAGATCAAGGCGCGCGCCTCCGTGCCGGTGATCGCCAGCCTGAACGCCAGCACGGCGGGTGGCTGGGTCCGCTACGGGCGGCTGATCCAGGATGCCGGGGCCGACGCTCTCGAGCTGAACATCTACCACCTCGCCGCGGACGGGATCCGGACCGCGGCCGAGATCGAGGAGGTCGACCTCGGCCTGGTCTCCGACGTCCGGGCCTCGATCACCATCCCCCTCGTCGTCAAGCTCGGCCCGTTCTACTCGGCCCTGGCCAACCTTGCCGGCCGTGCCGTCGAGCGCGGCGCCGACGGCCTGGTGATCTTCAACCGCTTCTACGAGCCGGACCTCGACCTCGAGGCGCTCGACGTGGTCAACCGGCTGGAGCTGTCGCGTCCGTCGGAGCTGCGCCTCGTGCTGCGCTGGATCGCGATCCTGCGGTCGCGGCTCGGACCCGGCGTGGGCCTGGCCGCGACCTCGGGCATCCACACCGC
>JAGDMV010000051.1 GCA_017860675.1 Chloroflexota bacterium | reverse complement strand
CTCCACACCCATCTCGGCTACCTCGACTTCAGGCCGCGGATCAGCCACGCGCACTTCGTCGGCAGCCTCACCGATCGACCCCTCCTCGAGATCTGGAACCAGCCGGGCTACGTGGCCCTGCGCGAGCGGCTCCAGGCCTTCGACTTCTCCCCCTGCACGGAGTGCAACAGCTGTGACATGGCCGACGAGAACCTCGAGGACTGCTTCGGCAGCCCGACCCCGGCCTGTGGCGGCTGCCTCTGGGCCCAGGGATTCATCCAGTGTCCCTGAGGTGGCGCCCGCCATGGCTGACCCACCGCGGGCGCCGGCCCGGCCGCACGAGCGCGGCGCGGACGGCCCGGCCCCTGGCACGAGGGTGCGACTGATGACCGACCTCGACGTCGCCGCCCTGCCGCCCCTCCGTCTCGAGCCGAACCAGCCCGACGTGGAGAGTCAGGTGACCGTCGCCGCGCTGCTGGCCGACCCGGTGCGGGCCGGCATCATGGCCCTCCTGCGCGACGGCCCCGTCTGCGTCTGCGAGCTGGCGGCCGCCCTCGAGGAGCGCCAGAACAACATCAGCAACCACCTGGCCCGGCTCCGCGACGCGGGCCTGGTGCGGGCGACGCGCCCGGTGGGTGACGCGCGGCGGTCCTACTACGAGCGCGACGAGGCTGCCTGTGCCGCCGCGGCGCGCGACCTGGAGGGCCTCCTGAAGTAGAGCATCGTGCCGGCCAGCCACGCGTCGCTCGCCGGCATCTCGTGATGAGAAAGGAGCGTGTGCATGAGGAGGGTCGAGGTCCTCGGTCCCGGCTGCGAGAACTGCCGGGCCGTCGAGCGGAACGTCCGCGAGGCGGTGATGATGGCCGGCGTGGAGGCGGAGATCGAGCACGTCACTGACGCCCGCGCGATCGCGTCCTACGGGATCCTGCTCACCCCCGGCCTGGTCATCGATGGCAAGGTCGTGGCAGCTGGACGGGTCCCGTCTGCCGGCGACATCGCTGTCTGGCTCTCGCAGTAGCACGACCGGCCCGCGGGCGGTCGGGGTTCGTGGCGGCCCGATCGCCGCGGCGAGAGAAACGCGGGCCGATCGCAACAGATCCGAGGAGGAACCATGGACATGCGCACCGCGCCCGCGGCCCTGCCGGAGGCCCGCGAGTGCTGCCCGACCACGACCCGCAAGCGGATCGCCGAGGAGGGCGTCCTGCTCGTCGACGTCCGCGACGCAGCCGATGTCGAGCGGCTCTCGCTGGACGTGCCGGACATCGTGAACATCCCCCTGGGCGAGTTCGAGGCGCGCTTCGCCGAGCTGCCTCGTGACCGGGAGCTCGTGCTCGTCAGCGCCGATGGGCAGGACAGCCTGCGGGCGACGTACTACCTCATGTACCACGGCTACACGCGGGTGGCGAACATGAGCAACGGCATCGCCAAGTGGCTGTTCCGGGGCTTCCCGGTGAAGGGCGATCCCGCCGCCCTGGCCACGCCGGCCGAAGGTGCATCAGGCTGCTGCAGCAGCTGATCGCCGGCAACGGTCGCCGACCAGCGGGGCCAGGTGACCGGCGCGTCGCCGTGGACGACTAGGGCCGAAGCAGATCGGGCGGGACGAGCCAGCGGAGGATGCCCTCGCCTGGCTCCATGGGGCGCTCGGCGTCGATCCGGGCCAGGCTGCCCTTGCGCAGCAGGAGGCGAGGGGCACCCGTCAGTTCCGAGGCGAGGGCGCTGAACTCGGGGTCGTGGCCGACCAGTATCGGCCGTACCGGGTCGCCGGCGTCGGCCAGGATCGCTTCCACGGTCTCCAGCTCGAGCGGGCCGGCCAGGCGTGGATCCAGCCGGACCTGGCCGTGGAGCGTCGCCGCGACGATCTCGGCCGTCTCGCGGGCGCGGACCCTGGGCGAGGACAGGATCGCATCGGGGACGAACCCGCCGTTGAGGAGCAGCGTTGCCAGCCGCTCGGCCTGGCGCTCACCCCGGGGCGACAGCGGCCGGGTCTCGTCAGGGCCGTCCCAGGCCTCCGGGTCGCCCGCGTCGGCGTGGCGGAGGAGGTGGAGACGGACGAGGCCGGGATGGTTGGTCACGTGGTCCTCCGGGCATTGCTCGGGATCTCGGTCACCGGCCGTGCTGCCGCGGGCAGCTCCGGCGCCCGGCTCAGGATGGACCGAACCGGCGCCGCCGGCAAGCGGCCTGGGCGTCGCCTGGCGTCACCGGGTTCTCCCCGGGCCGTTGCGAGTCGTCACGGCGCCAGGCGCATCGCGCGCCCGGCTCCGCCTGCCGTCGCCGGCGGTCGCCGTTGCACGGTGCCGTGTCAGGCGCCGGGGTCTGACGCCACTGCGCCGCCACTCACGCCCTGTTGCGCCCCGCCGACGAACGGTTCCACCATGGCCGAGACCTCGCCAAGGACGCGGCGGAAGACCGCGAGCCGTTCCTCTTCTGGCCCCTCCGCGGCGGCCGGGTCGTCGAAGCTCCAGTGGCGCGAGGCATGCGTGCCGGGGAAGACCGGGCAGGCTTCGCGGGCCGCGTCGCAGACGGTGATGACGTAGTCGAACGACCGGCCCATGTACTCCTGTACGGACTTGGAGCGAGCCGCGGTCCAGTCGATGCCGATCTCCGCCAGGGCGCGAACGGTGAGCGGGTGCACGCCCTTCGGGGCGGTGCCGGCGGAGTACGCGTCGAAGGCGGTGCCACCCAGCCTGCCGAGGACCGCCTCGGCCATCTGGCTGCGGGCCGAGTTGCCGGTGCAGACGAACAGGACCCGGATCGGGCCGGTGCCGCCCTCGTTCCGATCCAGCTGGACCCGGGCCGGAGCGACGGCCGGCCGGAGCAGGCCACCCGCCGCGGCGGGATCCAGTCTCCTCAGATCGCCCACGTCCCCTCCACGATGCGGCCGACCGGTCCGCGGCGACCGGCCTCGATCGGATCGTCTGGCCATCAGCCGGGTCGCCCCGGGTCGCGTGGCCCGGAGTCTCCCGGCGGATAGCCCGTATCATCCACCAATGGACCGGGAGCGAGCGCCGGGCGCATCCCCGCCCGTGGCTGGATCGCCCGCCGGGCGGACCGTCGTTGCCGTGGCCGATGTCGGCTCGCACTCGACCCACCTGCTCGTTGCCGCCACCGCAGGCCACCGTGTCGAGCCCCTGCTCGACACGTCCGACATCCTCGGTCTCGGCGCGGTTGTCGACCGCACCGGCTACATCCCCGGGCCGGTTCGGGCGGAGCTGGTGGTCACCCTGTCGCGCTACGCCGCCTCGGCCCGTGAGCTTGGAGCGAGCAGGATCGCGTTCATCGGCACCGAGCCGCTTCGTGTCGCCGCCAACGCGGCCACGGTCGTCGCCGAGGTGGAGGCGGCGACGGGCGTCCCTCTCCACGTCCTCGGTCCCCAGGAGGAGGCGCGGCTCACCCTGCTCGGGGTGACCGGCGGCCTGCCGCTCGAGGTCAGCATGCTGATCGCCGACATCGGGGGCGGTTCCACCCAGCTGCTGCTGGCGGAGCGCGGCGCGACCATCCGGACCCACTCGATCCGGCTTGGGGCGTCGCGCCTGACCGATGCCATCGTCGCGCATGATCCGCCCACGGTGGCCGAGCTGGCCTGCCTGCGGAGCGAGGCAGACGAGGCCGTGGCGACCGCGCCCGATGCCCAGCCCCTGGTCGGCGTCCTCGTGGGCGGCACCGGCTCGAACCTGCCCAAGGTGGCCGGCCTCGACGGGGGGCGGCGGGCGCTGACGGCAGGCCAGGTCGCCGACCTCATGCTGGCCGTCTGTGCGCGTCCGGCAGTGGAGACCGCCGCGCAGTTCGGGATCAGGCCCGAGCGGGCGCGAGTCCTGCCGGCGGGCGCGACGCTGGTCGGCGCCATCCTCGCTCGCTACCGCCTGCCGGGCATGATCATTCGCGAGGAGGGCGTTCGCGAGGGGGCAGCACTGGCGATCGCTCGCGGGGGTGCCTCCTGGCGCGACGAGCTCGGCCGGCTCGCCCAGGGCTGGGACGCGTGACGACGCGCCGCCGGGCGGCGCCGCGCCGTGCGCGATCGGCGAGAGGTGCGCGGCTGGCGCCGCGGCTGGCGGGCGGTGCGGACGCCGGCGCTGCGGGCTACAGGGCGGCGGTGGCCCGGCCCAGTAGCCGCCGGAACGACGCGCCGGCAACGGCCCGCCAGGGCCGCCCGAACGTCCGCCGCAGGCGCACCATCTCCTGCTCGCGCGCCCGCAGGTAGCCGGCGATCGCGTCCACCTCGGCCGGTGTCAGGCGGCTGGCCTCGGCGACCAGGAACGCGCGGGTCAGCGAGGCGCTCACCTCCGCGTCGTGGAGCCAGCCCAGGTGGTCCTGGATGGCGACGACACGTGGGATGAGCACGCCTGCCTCGGGTCCCAGCGCCTCCCGGTAGAACTCGAGCGTGTAGCGCAGCCACTTGGCGGCGATCCGGAGCTGGTGGAGCGTCTCGATGTCGGCCCAGCGCAGGACGGGCTCGTAGGCCCGCACCTGCTCGTAGGCGGCCCAGGTCCGCGAGGCCGCCGTGTCGCGCACCCGGTGCGGCGTCGTCGGGCTCGGAGGGACGACGGCCGCGGCCCCTTCCGTCAGGACGAATGCCCGGTACTCCTCGACCAGGCGGCGGTAGTCGTTCGAGTCCAGCTCCTCGAGGAGCGCCTCCCGGGCAGCTTCGCGCTGCTCCCGCCAGGACGCCAGCAGCGGCTCGAACGCCTCGGCCGCCTCCGTCGAGAGGCCGTCGCGGTGGGCCTCGACGGCCCCGATCAGGACGTCGAGGTCGCGGACTGCCCCGAGCCGCCCGGCAAGGGTCCGCAGGCGGCCCCGAAGCCGCCTCGTCCGGTTCGCCCGGTAGCCGTCGCCGAAGACGCGCCAGGCGGCCCGCATCCGGCGGGTGGCGACGCGCATGTCGTGGAGGTCTTCGGGGTCCTTCCCGCTGCGCGTGCCCGCCTCCTTGGCGAGGAGCCGGGCGAGGTGGAAGCGGAAGACGCGCCGGCCGGCCTCGGCGATCGTGTCGCCTGGCTCGACGCCCGGGGTCTTGCCCACGACCAGCCGCGGCGGACCCTCCGCCTCGACCGGCGCTGGTGCCGGCGCCACGGCCGGACCCGCGACCGGCCTGTCCGCGTCCTCCGAGACCGCGATGGACTGCCCCTCCGCGCGGGCACGCCCGTCGGCGGCGAGCGCTGCGAGCGCCCGCTCGAGCTTCGAGGTCGTCACCGGCTCCAGTCCCGCCTCGGCGGCGAGAGCTTCGAGGAGCGGGGTCAGCCGCGCGGGATCGCCGTCCTTGAGCTCGAGCTCGAGCTCCTGGAACGAGGCCAGCGACCGCTCCCCGGCCACCACCTCGACGTCGTCCAGGGCGAGCTCCACCAAGGCCCCACCGCCGTCCCGCAGCAGCCGGTAGCGCCGGGCCTGGCGCAGCCCGACGACCTCGTGCAGCGGGGCGTCGCCGGCCAGCGCGAGCAGGAGCGACCGGGCGTCCGACTCGGGCCAGGTCCGCGGGTCGAGCCCGTCGCCCGCCGGCCCCTCGCGCTCCTCGCGGCGGTGGAGCGCCCCGTCCGTGGTCGTCTCACCCTTGATCGTCAGGAGCCGGCCGTCGCCTGTCGCGCGCAGCCGGACCGCGATGCGCGCGTGGCCGAAGGCGCCGTCGGCGGTGTCGACGTAGCGGTCATCGGTCGCGACCGGCCGGACCGCCCCCGACGCCCGGAATCCGGCGATCGACCGCGCGCGCAGCAGCCGCTCCCCGGCGGCCGGATCGATCACCCGGTACTTCAGCTCGACTTCCATCGGGATCTCCGCTCCCACTCCCATCGCTCAGGCCCGCGGGTCGAGCGACCCGCCGGGGGTCCCGGGCCGGCGGGGCGTCGCCGCCTGCCGGCCGGTGGCCAGGGCCCGCTGTTTCAGCTCGGCGAATGTGTCGACGGTGCCGGCCGCGGAGTTGATCTCCTCGTTCCGCCGCCACGAACCGTCCGGGCCGAGCTGCCACGAACGGCGGTCGTCGGCCAGCAGGACCTCGATGATCTCCGCCAGGCGGGCCCGCGCCTCCATGTCCTCGACCGGCACCGCCGCCTCCACCCGCCGGTCGAGGTTGCGCTCCATGACGTCGGCCGAGCCGATGTACCACTCGTCGAAGCCACCATTGGCGAACATGAAGATCCGCGAGTGCTCGAGGAACTCGCCCACGATCGAGCGCACCCGGATTCGTTCCGAGATGCCGGGGATGCCCGGCTGGAGCGAGCACATGCCGCGCACGATCAGGTCGATCGAGACCCCGGCCGAAGAGGCCGCGTAGAGCGACTCGATCAGGGCCGGGTCGACGATGGCGTTGACCTTGAGGACGATCCGCGCCGGACGACCGGCCCGGGCGTGGTCCGCCTCGCGCTCGATCATCTCGCGCAGCCGCGGCCGGAGC
Source organism: Chloroflexota bacterium (assembly GCA_017860675.1). GTDB lineage: Bacteria > Chloroflexota > Limnocylindria > Limnocylindrales > CSP1-4 > CTSoil-043. The sequence continues at coordinate 4,574 of JAGDMV010000051.1, read as the reverse complement.
GTGTCGGGCGCCACCAGCAGGCGACGGAAGGTGTGCTGGCGCGACAGGCCGGTCAGGAAGTTGAGCAGGTCGGTCACATCGGCGCCCAGCTCCGGCCGGCAGGAGAGGAGCCCCAGGTCGGTGTAGATCCGGGCCGTCTTCGGGTTGTAGTTGCCGGTGCCGATGTGGACGTAGCGGCGCAGCCCGGAGCCCTCGCGCCGGATCACCAGGGCTGTCTTGCTGTGGGTCTTCAGCCCGACGAGTCCGTAGACCACGTGGGCCCCCACCTGCTCGAGCTTCCGGGCCCAGACGATGTTGGCCTCTTCGTCGAAGCGCGCCTTGATCTCCACCATGACCACGACCTGCTTGCCCTGGTCGGCGGCCCGGATGAGGTCGCGGACGATCGGCGAGTCGCCCGAGGTGCGGTACAGGGTCTGCTTGATCGCCACCACGTCGGGGTCGCTCGCGGCCTGGGCGACGAATCGCTCCACCGAGGCGGAGAACGACTCGTAGGGGTGGTGGACCAGGACGTCGCCGGCCCGGAGCGCGGCGAAGATGTCGGCCGGCTCGTCCTCGTCGGGCGGCACCAGGCGGGGCGGCACGACCGGCGTCCAGGGTGGGTCGCGGAGCTCGGGGATCTCCAGCCCGGCGAGCGTCCAGAGGCAGGACAGGTCCAGCATCCCCGGCACCCGGTACGCACCCTCGCGATCGAGGCCGATGCCGGCGAGGATGAAATCGAGCATCTCGTCGGGCATCGTCTGCTCGACCTCGAGCCGGACGGCCGAACCGAACCGCCGCCGACGGAGCTCCTGCTCGATCGCCGACAGGAGGTCGCCCGCCTCGTCCTCCTCGATGTCGAAGTCGGCATCGCGCGTCACCCGGAACGGGTGGGCCTCGAGGATCTCCAGGCCGGTGAAGAGCGTGTCGAGGTTGGCCGCGATGACCTGCTCGAGCGGGATGTAGACGTGGGGCTCCAGCTCGACCAGCCGTGGCAGGATCTCGGGCACCTTCACCCGCGCGAAGCGGCGCTCGTCGGTCATCGGGTCGTGGACGGTGACGGCCAGCGACAGGGACAGGGTGCTGATGTAGGGGAATGGGTGGCCCGGCGCCACGGCCAGCGGCGTCAGGACGGGGAAGATCTCCTCGAGGAAGCGCTCGCGCAGCCGGGCGTGGTGGTCGGCCGCCGACTCGTAGTCGACGACGGCCACATCCTCTGCCGCAAGCGCCGCCCGGAGCTGGTCCCAGACCCCGGAGTGATCGTTGACGAGCGATCCGACGCGCTCGTGCACCGCCTCCAGCTGCTCGTCGGGCGTCCGGCCGTCGGACGACCGCTTGGCCCCTCCGGCCGCCGCCTGCTCGCGCAGCCCCGACACCCGCACCTGGAAGAACTCGTCCAGGTTGGAGGCGAAGATGGCCAGGAACTTGGCCCGCTCGAGCAGCGGGGTGCGCTCGTCGCGTGCCTCGTGCAGGACCCTGGCGTTGAAGTCCAGCCACGACAGCTCGCGGTTGATGTACGGCGGCGCCCCGGTCGGCCGCCGGCGACGTGCGGGTCGGGTCCGGACGACGGTCATCGGCCGGCCGCGGACCTGGCCGCCGTGCAGGCCGGGCAGGGGCAGTGGGCGCGCAGGGCGGTGTAGGTGTAGAAGCCGGTGTGGTGGCCGTCACCCCAGGTCGGGCAGAGGGCATAGCCGCCGACCGGCTCCAGGCCGACAAGGCGCTTCTGCTCGGACGTCAGGACGGGGTTCGAGTCGAGCCAGCCCGGCGATCCCGCCTCGCCCCGGCAGTAGGCGCAGGGACACAGCCAGCGGAGCGCCTCGAAGTCGTAGACGGTGACGTGGCCGTCCGCCCATTCGAGGCAGACCGACGCCGCCCCGCGATCCGCGTGAATGCGGAGCGGGGCGCTGATGTCGTCGCCGCGAAGATAGCTTGAGGTCATGCTCGCGCCATTCTACGGTGCGCGCGTGCGAGGTCCGTTCCGGGCGTCGAGCAGGGCATAGTCGTGAGGCCCCCCGGACGTAGCGTCGTGTGAGGCTGGGCCCCCGACGGCACAGGCCCGGGTGGACGGGCACGATCCGCCGCGCAGGTAACGACCGTACCATCGCGGGTCCGGCCGGGCTGGTGCAGACTGCGCGCGTGACCGAACGCTCGGGAGCGCGCAACACCGGCCTTGTCGCCCGGCGCGAGCTGCTCATCAGGCTGCGTAGTCGCGCCTACGTTCTGTCGACGCTTCTCCTCGTCGGCGTGGCCGTGGTGGTCTCTGCGGTGCCGTTCGTGGTACGGCTGGTCGAGCGCGAGGCGGTCACCCGGGTCGCCGTCATCACCGCCGATGCCACGCTCGCCACGATCGCCCGCGACTCCCTCGACCTCGTCCTCAACGGGGCCGGGCGGCTCGACCCGACCGTCACCCGGCCGTTCGAGGTCGTGGTCGCGTCCGACGAGACGGCGGCCCGCGGCGACGTGGCCGACGGCCGGCTGTCGGGCGCCTTGGTCGTGACCCGGGGCTCCGATCGTGTCCTGTCGTTCACCTACCTCACGAACTCGCCCCAGGGACGGACCGCCATCCTGGTGCGGCTGGGCACCGTCGCCATCGCCGTCGGCGACATGGTCGGGCAGGCCCAGGGCCTGATCGGGGACTTCCGGGTCGAGGTCGTCGATCCGGCCGCGGCCGACCGGCCCGGCGAGACGCAGCAGACCAGCGCCCAGGTCCTCGTCTACCTGCTCGTCATCCTGCTCTTCTTCGTCTCGATCGGCTACGGCATGTGGGTCGCCGCCAGCGTGGTCGAGGAGAAATCCTCGCGGGTCATCGAGCTCGTCCTGGGGGCGGCGACACCCGCCCAGCTCCTGGCCGGCAAGGTGGCGGGAGTCGGCCTGGCCGGCCTCGTCCAGCTCTGCGCGATCGTCGTCCCGCTGCTCGCGGTCCTGCTGCTCCAGGACCAGCTCGGGGCGCTCATCCTGGGGGACGGGCCGGGGATCGGGCAGATGCTCGGTGGATTCGGCCCGAACGTGCTGGCCGCCTTTGTCGTGATGGGGGTGCTCGGCTTCCTGCTCTCGGCCTTCCTGTACGCGGTGGCCGGGGCGCTCGTCTCGCGCCAGGAGGACGTCCAGCAGGTGGCGCTGCCGATGATCGTCCTGACGATGGCCGGCTACGTCGCCGCGGCGCTCGCGGTGACCGCTCCCGAGGCCTGGTGGGTGGCGCCCCTCTCGCTCCTGCCCTTCTTCAGCCCGTACCTGATGCTGGTCAGGCTGATGCTCACCACGGTCGCGCCGTGGGAGATCGTGGTGGCCGTCGCCCTGATGATCGTCTCGATCGTGGCGGCGGCGCGCCTGGCGGCGCGCGTGTACGCGGCGGGTGTGCTCCTTTACGGGCAGCGAGCCTCGCTCCGCCAGCTGGCGCTGGCGACCCGCTCGCGGCGCTGACGGGGAAGGATCGCCGGCAGGGCGCGAGGCACCGTCACGTCCGCCTGTGATGCCCGCTGCCCCCGGTGCCGGCTTCCGCCGCGCATAGTGGTGGCCTCCGCCGCGCATGATGTCGGCCCCCGCCGCCTCCGGTGCCGGCTGGCCTCCGGACCCGCCCGGCCCGCCCTGCGCCCGCGCTCAGCGCTGGTCGTGCGGCCGGCGCACCACCAGGACCGAGCAGTGGGCGTGGTGCAGCACGCTGTGGGCGACGCTGCCGAGGACGAGCCGCGACAGGCCGACGTGGCCCCGGGACCCGACGATGACGAGGTCCCCGTCCAGGTCGCCCACGGCGCGCACGATCTCGCCCGCCGGGTCGCCCTCGCGGACCTCGCCCTGGGCCGTGCGCCCGGCCGCCCGCAGCTCGGCGACGGTCGCGCCAACCAGCCCCTCCACCATCGCCCGGGTGCTGTCCAGCATCCCGGCATAGATGTCCATGGACGCGCCGAACATGGTCGGGGCGATGCCACTCCGCCATGGCGCGGCGGCGTCGACGACGCCCACCACCCGGACCGGGATCGAGGCGAAGACCGGCCAGCGGAGGAGCAGGTCGCGGGCGGCGATTGCCGCGTCGGAGCCGTCCTCGGCCAGCACGACGTGGGCGAGCCGGCGGCCGCGGACGACGAGCACCGGGCAAACGCTGTGGTCGACCACCGCCGAGGACACGGAGCCCAGCAGGGCCGACTCTATCGGGCCGTGACCGCGCGACCCCACGACCGTCAGGTCGGGCTGCCAGAGCCGTGCCTCTTCCGGGATGGCCAGCCGGGGACTGCCGCGCAGGAGCTCCGTCTCGACCGCGAGGCCGGCGGCGACGAGCGGTTCGCGGGAGCGCGCGAGAACGTTCGACAGCTCTCCCACCGCGACATCCTCGAGCAGGTCGGCGTCGGCGGGCACGGCCGGGATCCAGGGCCCGCCCCAGAGGGCCGGACCGACGTCGAGCGCGGCGACGACGCGGACCAGGGTCCCCGCGGGCCACGGCAGGCCGGCAACCAGGTCGCGGGCCAGGTCGGCGGAGGGCGATCCGTCAACGGCCAGCAGGATGCGCATGCGGGCACCTCCTCCCGGTGCGGCTCGCCGGCCGGGATCGGCTCGCGCCCCCTCCGGGCGCTTGCCGGAATCGTCGGCCCCGCGCATGCCGGCGT
>JAGDMV010000175.1 GCA_017860675.1 Chloroflexota bacterium | reverse complement strand
ATCGCCAAGTCCGAGCCCACCCTCGAGGACGTGTTCGTGGAGCTGGTGGGTCGTGGCCTGTCGGAGGAGGCCCCGGAGGAGGTCACGTCGCGGCCCGCCGACGGAGCTGCGGCTCCGTGAGCGGGAGCATGGTGCCCGTCGCCCCGCTCGACGGCGCCGAGCCCGCCGGCCATTCCCCGTACGCCTGGCGGCGCAGCCCCGACCCCACCACCGCGTCCGGCTGGAGCCGGCAGCGCCTCCTTGCGGCCAATACCCGGTCGGTGCTCGGGCGGGCCTTCCCGCGCGTTGTCGGCGCCCTCCGGGAGCCGTCATGGGTCGCCTTCGAGGTCGGCATGCCGCTGCTCACCACCTCGGCGTTCGTGCTCGTCTACCGGGCGCTCGACGCGCCCGAGGAGTATGTCGGCTTCGCGGTCGTCGGCGGGGCGATGATCGCCTTCTGGGCCAACGTGATCTGGATGATGGCGGCGCAGCTCTACTGGGAGCGGAGCCAGGGCAACCTCGAGCTGTACTTCACCGCCCCGATCCACCTCATGAGCATCCTCCTCGGGATGGCGATCGGAGGCCTGTTCGCCTCGGCGATCCGGGCTGCCGTGGTCGTGGCCACCGCGTCGCTGGTGTTCGGGGTGGAGTACTCGGTCAGCAGCTGGGCCGGCCTCGTCCTCGTGTTCCTGCTGACCCTGGCTGCCCTGTACGGCCTGGGCATGCTCCTGGCGTCGCTCTTCCTCCTCTGGGGGCGCGAGGCCTGGCATCTCGTCCAGCTCCTCCAGGAGCCGGTCTATTTCCTGGGCGGGATGTACACCCCGATCCGGGTGCTCGGCTCCTTCGCCTTCCTCGTCGCCGGCATCCTGCCCCTGGCGGTGGGCCTGGACGCCATCCGCCAGCTCGCCTTCGCCGGGACGGAGGACATCGGACTGCTGCCGGTCGGGGTGGAGGCGGCCATCCTCGCCGTCATGGTCGTCGTCTTCATCGTCCTCGCCTACCACGCCCTGGCCTATGTCGAGCGGCTGGCGAGGCGCGAGGGGCGGCTGACGGTCCGCTGGCAATGAACGCGGCCGTGGCGCCCGGACCCACGTCGCCGGCCGGCGGTGCGGCAGCCGGGTTCGCGCCGGACGGCCCGTTCGACCCGCGGCGTGCCGAGACGCGCCCGTTTGCCGACACGCTGCGGTCGCTGCGGGCCGGTGCCCGCCTGGGCTGGGCGATCGAGTCGAACTGGTCGGATCCGCTCCTCTTCGCCATCTACTCGATCATCAAGCCGCTCGGCGCCGTGATGCTGCTCGTCGCCCTCGTCTGGGTCCTGGGTGCCGGCGGCCGGTCGGACGCGATCGCCTACCTGGTGGTCGGCAGCTCCGCGTGGACGTTCGTCGGGGCCGCGCTGATCGGGCTCGTACAGACGATCCTCGACGACCGGGAGCACTACCGGGTGCTCAAGTACGTGGTGACGAGCCCGGCCCCATTCCTCGCCTACCTGGTGGGCCGGGCGGGAGCCCAGTTGCTGGTGGCCACCATCGGCTGCCTCGTCGTCCTGGCGATCGGGGTCGTCCTCCTCGGCGTTCCCATCAGCCTGACGGCGATCAACTGGCCGCTCCTGGCGGTGAGCATGGCCATCGGGCTCGTCGGCCTGATCGCCCTCGGGATCGGGCTCGCCGGCTTCTGCCTGCAGCTCCGCCAGGAAGCGTGGTCCTACCCTGAGGCGGTTGCCGGGGCGCTCTACCTGCTCTGCGGCGCCATCTTCCCCATCGACGTCCTTCCGGCAGCGCTGCAGCCAGTGTGCCTCGCGCTCGCCCCGACCTGGTGGCTGGAGGGGATCCGCCGCGCGCTGCTCGGCGAGCCGACGCCCGGGGTGATGGCCCCGCTGTCGGACACGACAGTGGTTGCCGCCCTGGCCGTCACGACCGCCGGGCTTGTCGTGGCCGGCCTTGCCTGCTTCCGGGTCATGCTCAGGCGCGCCCGCGACCGGGGCCTGATCGACCAGCTGACGGGGAGCTGAACCCGGGACCGGCGAGCACGGCCGCTGGACCGAGCGGCCACGACTCCCGGTGACGTCCCCCGGTCGGGACCGAGCCAGGCGGACCTGCTCGCGCTCCTTGCCGCGGTGCTCGCGCCGCGCGTACACTCGCGCTGCGGAGCCGCGCTGGGCGGCGACGCGGGCATCGGGCCGGGAGCAACGCCCCGTCCACCGGGGGAGGATCGATGAGGATCTACGAAGGTAGCCCGCGCCAGGACTTCGAGGAGGTCCTCCGCTCGATCGGGGCGTTCCTCGACCAGCGCGGCATGCGCGAGATCCTGCTCGTCGAGGCGCCCGACGGCTTCATCGTCCAGGGCCTGGTCACCGAGGGCAGCGACCAGGGCACCTGGTCAGAGGCCGTCGGCCGGCAGGTCAAGGAGACGCTGACGTTCCTCGACGACGACATCGCCCGCTTCATGGAGGAGGCCGTCGGCCGGCGCGCCGCCGGAGCGTCGGCGCCGGACTGGGCCGCGGCGGGCTACTATGAACGGGCGTTCCGCGTGCTCGGGAAGTGGATCGACCAGCAGCGCCCGCGCGACATCTTCTTCCTCGAGCAGGGCGGTGCGTTCGTCGTCCGGCTCCACGTGACCGGACCGCAGGGCGGACACCACGAGCTGGCCGAGTTCACCAAGGACGACATCGAGCAGATGATCGAGAGCGGCCCGGCCGGCCGCCAGCCGTAGCGCGGCGGCGGTGATCGGACCGGCGAGGGAGGTAGGGTCAATGAAAGCGCTGAAGGTCCTGGCGACAGTCCTCTTGGTGCTCGTCGCGCTGGCCGTGATCGTGCCGCTCGTGGTGCTCGCGGCCCTCTTCATCTGGCTCAAGCTGACCGAGGAGAGCGACGAGGAGTCGCTCGAGCTGGAGCAGGAAGGCGCCTGACCGACCGCCCGCAGGCTTCGAGGCGACGGCCCCGGCCAGTGCCGGGGCCGTTCCACGTGTGATGGGCCGCTGATCCACGCGAGCCGGCACGGTCTCGACCTCCGGCATCGGCGCCTCATTCGGGTCATCATCAGGCCATGCCCCGAGCACCGCTCATCCCCGCCTTCGGCCCCGGCGCTCCGGTCAGCGTCCTCGTCGACTACGACGGCACCGTGTCGCGGCAGGACATCGGCGACGTGCTGCTGGAGCGACACGCTCTCGTCGACCGCGCCACCGTCGCCGCCGTCGATGCCGACTACGACGCTGGGCGGACCGGGTCGCGGGCGCTGATGCAGTGGGACATGGACGTGCTGCCACGGGACGGGACCCTGCTCCGGTCGGTGGCCGCGACGATCCAGCAGGACGCGACTTTCCCGTCGTTCGTCACCGCCGTGCGCGGGGCGGGCGCGACCATCGAGATCGTCAGCGACGGGCTCGGCTTCTACGTGGCTTCGAACCTCGCCCGGCTCGACCCGGCGCTGGCCGATCTTGCGATCGCGACCAACGTCAATGACGTGGACGGCAGCGGGACCCTCGACTTCCCGTACGGCCACCCCGCCTGCTTCGTCTGCGGCACGTGCAAGCGGGAGCGGATCCGGGCCCATTCCGCCGGCGGTCGCGCCGTGGTCTTCGTCGGCGATGGTCAGAGCGACCGCTACGCGGCGCACCACGCCGACATCGTGTTTGCCAAGCACGCGCTGCTGTCCTGGGGGAACGCGACCGGCCGTGCCTTCCTCGAATGGGGCACCTTCGCCGAGATCGAGGCCTGGTTCAGGGCTGCCCTGGCGGACGGCAGGCTGCCGGCGACGGCGGCCGATCTGCCGCGCTGGCGAGCGACGCACCGGCCGGGATCGCCGGGCTTCATCTGCGGCCCGGAAGCCTGGGGCCCGGGCAGGACGACGCCCGAGCCGCTCGGCTGAGAGCCCGGCCGGCGGGGCCGGCGGGCTGGTGACGGTCGCGACCGCGGTGCGCCGCGGCAGGCCGCCGATCCGCCTCGGGGTTGTCGGGCCGGTGGGCCGGCGGTCTTTGTGACCGGAGGCGTCACCTCCTCGCTCGGCAAGGGCATCACCGCCGCCAGCATCGGCCGCATCCTCAAGAGCCGCGGGCTCTCGGTCACCTGCTTGAAGCTCGACCCGTACATCAACGTCGACCCCGGGACGATGTCGCCCTACCAGCATGGCGAGGTGTTCGTCACCGACGACGGGGCGGAGACCGACCTCGACCTGGGCCACTACGAGCGGTTCATCGACGAGAACCTGACCCAGCTGTCCAACGTCACCACCGGCCGCATCTACCAGGCGGTCATCGCCAAGGAGCGGCGCGGCGACTATCTCGGCGGGACGGTCCAGGTCATCCCCCACATCACCAACGAGATCAAGGAGCGGATCGTCCGGGTTCCGCGGGCCCGGGGCGCGGACGTGCTCGTGGTCGAGGTGGGCGGCACGGTCGGCGACATCGAGTCGCTGCCGTTCCTCGAGGCGATCCGCCAGCTGCGCAAGGATGTCGGCCGGCGCAACGTCGTCTACGTCCACGTGACCCTGCTGCCGGCCCTGATGGCGACCGGGGAGCTCAAGACGAAGCCGACCCAGCACTCGGTCAAGGAG
>JAGDMV010000050.1 GCA_017860675.1 Chloroflexota bacterium | reverse complement strand
GTGCCGGTTGCCGACCTGGACCGGGCCGCGCTGCGCGCACTGGACGTGGCCCGCTCGGTGGGCGAGGACGTGCGGGCCGTGCTGGTGACCGACGACCCGGTGGCGGCCGACGAGATCAGGGCGCGCTGGGAGTTCCACATCCCGGACGTGCCGCTGGTCCTCGTCGAGTCACCCTACCGCGCCCTGACCGGGCCGTTCCTCGCCTACCTCGACGTGCTCGACCAGGCCTGGCCGCCCGACCAGGAGCCGCCGCTGACGTTCGTGGTCATCCCTGAGTACGTGGCCCGGCACTGGTGGGAGCAGCTCCTCTACAACCAGGCCACCAGGCAGCTTCGGCGCGCCCTGCTCGGCCGGCCGAACACGGTGGTCACGAACGCCCCGTACCGGCGGACGGACCCTGCCGCCTTCGGCCAGGAGCCGGCCCCCAAGCCGACGGATTCGGCCACCTGACCGCGGGCCCGCGGCACGGGCGGCCGGACGCCACGACGACCCGACGGCACGATGGCGACGTCACTGGCCTGCGCGGGCCGTGACGAGGACCCGCCGGCCCGCTCTGGCGGGCAGTGCTACAGTTGCCGGCGATGAGCTCATCGTCCGCGCCGCGCGACCGGCGCGCCTGACCCGAACCCCCGACCCCGTGCCCGATAGATCCAGACCGATCTTCCATCGCGCCGTCATCGCCCTGACCGGCGGCCGGGTCGACACCGAGACGGTCCGCATGGCCGTTGAGCTGGCCCGCTCCAGCAAGGCCGAGCTCGTCGGCGTCCACGTCGTCCAGATCGACTGGACACAACCCCTCGACGCCGACATCGCCAGCGCGTCGGAGGAAGCCCAGCGCGTGCTCGACCAGGCCGAGAGCCTGGCCGAGCGGCTCGGGCAGCGCATGGAATCGGTCCTGGTGCAGGCCCGCGCCGTGGGCGCCGCCCTCGTGGACGAGGCCGTGGAGCGCGAGGCGGACCTGCTCATCCTCGGCCTTCCCTACAGGACCCGGTTCGGCGGCGACTTCGCCCTCGGCCGATGGATCCTCTATGCCCTGAAGAACGCGCCGTGTGCCGTCTGGGTGGTGCGCGAGCCGATGCCGGAGGAAGAGGAAGGCGAATCGTGAGAGTCGTGATCGTTGGCTGCGGCCGCACCGGGGCGATGCTGGCCGAGCTGCTCGACGCAGCCGGCCACTCGGTTCTGATCATCGACATCCGGACGGGCGCCTTCGATCGGCTGGCCGAGTCGTTCAAGGGCGAGGCCGTGCGCGGGGACGGCACCGACGAAGGCGTTCTGCGCCGGGCTGGCGCCGCGGACGCGGACGTGATCCTGTTCCTGACCGAGGGCGACAACCGCAACATCATGGGCGCCCAGGTCGCGCGCGACACGCTCCGGCCGGGACGCTCCTTCGCCAAGGTGAACGACCCCGTCCGGGCCGAGGCGTACGCCCAGCTCGGGATCGACACCGTCTGCCGAACGACGATGGTAGCGGACACGATCCTCACCGCAATCGGCCTGCCGGCGACCGGGCTCCCGGCCCTCTTCGCACGGCCGGAGCCGGCGGCCGGCGATGGCGCGCGATCGGTCGGGACCGGCTCGCAGCCGGCGGCGGCGCAGGAGGGCTGAGCGGTGTTCGTGGTGGTCGTTGGCGGCGGCAAGGTGGGCTACTACCTCACCCGCGAGCTGGCCGAATCCGGCCACGAGGTGGTCCTCATGGAGAAGGACCGGGCGCGAGCGGAGCAGATCACCGACGAGATCGGCTCGATCGTCGTGGCCAAGGATGGCTGCGAGGGCATCTACCTCGGCGAGGCCGGTGCGAACCGGGCAGACATCGTCGTGGCCGTCACCGGTGACGACGAGGACAACCTGGTCATCTGCCAGATGGCCAAGCACCACTTCTCGGTCCCGCGGACCATTGCCCGAGTCAACAACCCGCTGAACGAGCCGCTCTTCAGGGACCTCGGCGTGGACGAGATCATCTCGCCGACCAGGATGATCCTGGGCTCGATCGAGCAGGACATCCCGGTCCACGAGCTGCTCCACCTGGCGCCGCTGTCGCGCGACTTCGAGCTGATCGAGGCGCAGCTGGCCGAGGGTTCGCCGGCCATCGGCCGGAACCCGCGCGACATCGAGCTGCCGGATGGCTGCGCCATCGTCGCCGTCGTCCGCGACCAGGAGGCGCACGGCATCGGGGCCGACACGGTCCTCCGCCCTGGCGACCGGGTCATCGCCACCGGGCGGGACGAATACGAGCCGGACATCCGCCGCGCTCTGATCGGCGAGGTGGGCGGGTCGTAGCCTGTCCGCGGCCCTGGCCGGACCGACGGCCCGCCCGTGAGCTCGCCGCCGGCCGCAAGTCCGCCGCGGCGAGTCGGCGGTAGGGGTCAGCAGGACAGCAGGCTGAGATCCGGGGCGCCCTCCTTCGGGGGCGCGTCACCCTTGAATGCGTCCCGGACAGCCCTGCGCATCTTCTCGACCGAGGCCTTCGTCACCGTCATCGGGTAGCCCTTGGTCGGGGTGAAGGCGTAGCTCTCGATGCGCCCGGTGCTGATCTTCGAGGCTAAAGCCAGCATCTGGGGCAGATCCTCGAGGGCGATGTTCGTGTACAGCGAGTCCTTGGCGATCTTCACCAGCTCGGGCAGCCTCGGCAGCAGCGTGCACGGGTTGATCTGCTTGCGGATGGCCTTGAGGACGAGCTGCTGGCGGTTCATCCGGCCGTAGTCCGAGTCCATGTGGCGGGTCCTGGCGAAGGCGAGCAGGGTGGAGCCGTCCAGGCGCTGGAGGCCAGGCTCGATCAGGAGCTCCCGGGTGCCGCTTCCATCCTCCCTGGGGTAGTAGTGGTCGCGGATCTGGTACGGCACGTTGATCTCGACCCCACCGACCGCATCGACCAGGCGGATGAAGCCGTTCAGGTCGATCGAGACGATGCCGTCGATGGAGACGCCGGTGATGTTGCCGATCGTCGCCGAGAGCGCCCGGTAGCCGCGCGTCTTGTCGTTGCCCGGCCACTTCGGATGGTTCTGGCCAGCCCGCCACAGGGCGTTCAGGAGATCGGGAAAGACCCCGCCGGCGTAGGAGGCGGCGTACGGCTTCGGCAGCGGCACCTTGTACAGGTTGCGGGGGATCCCGAAGAGCGCCGCCCGGGCGGTCGCGAGGTCGACGGACAGGAGCATCATCGTGTCGGTCCGCAGGGACCAGCGGCCCGGTCCGGCGTCGCCGCCGATGAGCAGCAGGTTGAGGCGGCCATCCTTGGCCCAGTACGGGGCCTTGCCGGAGCCCGGTGCAGGGGTCGGCGCAGGGGTCGGAGCAAGGGTCGGCTCGAGGGTCGCGCTCGGCGTCTCGGAAGGGGAGTCCGACGGGCCGGCGCTGGGTGTGGCCGGCTCGAGGGAGGGTTCAACGGTCGGCTCGAGGCTCGGCTCCTCGGTCGCGGCGGCAGTGTCGCCGTCGTCGCCCCAGGCCGGGCCCTCTCCCGAGCCGTGGCCGAAGACCCCGGTCACCAGGTCGTAGCCGTTCCAGCCGACGTAGCCGACCACGCCGTGCATGGCCGTCGTGACGACGAGGAGGATGGCAACCACGGCGGCGGTGCCCGCCTTCAGGGGGCGCCGCCAGCCCCGCGGGCCCCTTGCCACCCGCTGTGCATCGACGATCGCCCAGGCCCGGTAGACGAGGAACGCGACGTCGAGCAGGAGCAGGAGGATGAGCACGGCCGGATCGACGACGATGCCAGCCACGCCGATGAGCCCGCCCGCGGCGACGATCGTCCCGGCGCCGAGCGCGATCGCGGCGATGAATGGCAGCGAGACGAGGAGCCCGCGCCTGCCCTCCCCTGCCCAGGCCTGGCCGAGCCCCGGCACGAGGAACGAGAGGAAGGCGGCAAGGGCGGGCGAGCGCTCGCGTCGGCGCGTGTGTGCCTGGGAGATCCTGCGGTCCATGCGCTCCCTGGTGGCGCTCCCGGGATGGCCGGGCCCGGCTGGGAATACTAGCGCGACATTGCGCGGGCGATGGGAGACGAACGGGCGACGGTGCCGGTGACGCCCTCCGGCGAGGGATTTCCGGCAGCCGACCAGGGTCGGGCGTACCATCGATCAAGCCCATCTCTTGACAACAAGATTGTCATGGTTCTACCATCCGAGTGCTCCCGGAAAGTATCCAGCGGGAGACGGGGGCCCCGCCACCGCGGGCATGCATTGAGCCGCTGCGCACCACGGAGGTGCACCGACATGACGATGATCCGCAGGCCCAGCCCGTTCGACGAGCTGTTCTCGCTCCGCCGCGCCATGGACCGGCTGTTCGACGACGACCTCGTCCGGCCGCGCGTCTGGCGTCCGCTGACCCTGGGCGCGGAGCCGGCGCTCGACATCACCACCACGCCGGATGAGCTCGTGGTCAAGGCCAGCCTCCCCGGCTGGAACCCGGAGGACGTGGACATCACCCTCACCGGCAGCACCCTCACCATCTCGGGCGAGATGAAGGAGGAGGCGCGCCGCGAGGAGGAGTCCTGGATCCTCAACGAGATCCGCCGCGGCAGCTTCAGCCGGACGCTGGAGCTTCCGGAAGGGCTCGTCGGCGACAGGACCACCGCGAGCTACGAGCACGGGGTCCTGACGCTCCGCATCCCCAAGGCGGAGGAGATCAAGCCGAAGCAGATCAGAATCACCGCGACGAGCGATGCGCAGCCAGCCGGCGAGATCACCGGCGGCACGACCGGCTGAGGAAGCCGGGACCGTGTATCGCGGCCGGCTCGAGCGCGACCCCGCCCGTCCCGTCTACGTCATCAGCGTGGCCGCCCGAATCGTGGCGGTCCACCCCCGGACGCTCCGGATCTACGAGGACGAGGGGCTGATCGAGCCGGCCCGCACGCCGACGAACATCCGCCTCTACTCCGACAATGACATCCGCCGCATCCTCTGGATCCGTCACCTGACCCAGGAGCGCGGCGTCAACCTGGCCGGGATCCGCATCCTGTTCGAGCTCGAGGAGCGGCTGGGAGTGCGGATCCTCGAGGCCCTCTACGACGAAGGAACCAACGACGGCCGTGGCGAGGCCCCGCCCCCGGAGCAGGGAGCGGGGCAGCCCGGCTTCTGAAGCCGGGGGACGCAACCGGCCCGCGCGAGCCACTGGAGACCCACATGCCGAAGCAGAAGCCAGATGCCACCAGCCCGAGCGAGAGCCGGATACGCGAGCTGCCGCTCGTGGCGCTGCGCGAAACGGTCATCTTCCCGGAGATGATCGTCCCGCTCCAGGTCGGCCGCGAGAAGAGCGTCAACGCCCTCAATGCCGCGGTCGAGGGCAACAGCCTGATCGCCCTCATCACCCAGCGACGCGCCGAGCAGGAGGACATCACCGACCCGGCCGAGCTGTATGGCGTCGGCACGCTGGCCAAGATCGCCCAGGTGGTCCAGCTCCAGGACGGCACGGTCCGGGCGATCGTCCAGGGCCAGGGCAGGATCCGGCTGCTCGGCTTCACCCAGGTCAACCCCTACCTGCTGGTGCGGGTCGAGGAGATGGCCGAGGCGTCGCCGAAGGGCCTCGAGGTCGAGGCCCTCATGAAGACCGTCCAGGGCCAGATGGAGCAGTACGTCCAGTCCGGGGCTCCGGTCCCGCCCGAGGCGGCCGTGGCGGCGCGCAACATCAGCGAGCCCGGGCTGCTGGCCGACATGGTCGCCTACAGCCCGGACATGACCACCGAGCAGCGCCAGGAGCTGCTCGAGACGATCGACGTGACCGAGGATCCAGAGCGAGGTCAAGTCCGAGATGGACAAGACCCAGCGCGAGTACATCCTGCGCGAGCAGCTCAAGGCCATCCAGCGCGAGCTGGGCGAGGACGACCCCCAGCAGGCCGAGATCAACGAGCTGCGCGAGAAGGTCGAGTCCTCGGGCATGCCCGAGGAGGTCCGCGCCCGGGCCATCAAGGAGATCGACCGGATGAGCCGGATCCCCTCGGCCTCGCCCGAGGTCGGGGTCATCCGGACCTACGTCGACTGGCTCGTGTCGCTGCCCTGGAACACGGCGACCGACGACAACCTCGACATCAAGGCAGCGGCCAAGATCCTCGACGAGGACCACTACGGCCTCGAGAAGATCAAGGAGCGGATCCTCGAGTACCTCGCGGTGCGCGCCCTGGCCGAGACGATCCGCAGCCCGATCCTGTGCTTCGTCGGGCCGCCCGGCGTCGGCAAGACCTCGCTCGGCCGGAGCATCGCCCGGGCGATGGGCCGCAAGTTCGTGCGGATGAGCCTTGGCGGCGTCCACGACGAGGGCCGGGTGATCCAGAGCGTCAAGACCGCCGGCTCGAACAACCCGGTGTTCATGCTCGACGAGGTCGACAAGCTGGGCATGGACTTCCGCGGCGACCCGTCCTCGGCCCTGCTCGAGGTGCTCGACCCGGAGCAGAACAACACCTTCCAGGACAACTACCTTGAGGTGCCGTTCGATCTCTCGAAGGTTCTCTTCATCACCACCGGCAACCTGCTCGACCCGATCCCGCCGCCCCTGCGCGACCGGATGGAGGTCATCCAGCTGCCGGGCTACACCCAGCAGGAGAAGATCGAGATCGCCCGGCGCTTCCTCATCGCCAAGCAACTCCGCAACCACGGCCTCACCAGCCGCCAGGTGGAGATCACCGACGCGGCTCTGCTGGCCCTCGTCCAGGCCTACACCCGCGAGGCCGGCGTGCGCAACCTCGAGCGCGAGATCGCCAACATCATGCGCAAGGTCGCCCGGAGCGTAGCCGAGGGCCGCAAGCGCAAGACCGTGGTCAACGAGAAGAAGCTGCTGGAGTTCCTCGGGCCGCCCCGCTTCGAGTTCGGCGAGCTCGAGGCCGAGGACCAGGTGGGCGCCGCGACCGGCCTGGTGGTGACCGAGGCCGGCGGCGACGTGGTCGCCGTCGAGGTGACCAAGATGGAGGGGCGCGAGGACTTCATCCTCACCGGCCAGCTCGGCGAGGTCATGCGCGAGTCGGCCCGGGCCGGCCTCTCGTGGATCCGGGCCAACGCCACCCACCTGGGCATCGAGCGCGAGGTATTCGAGAAGAACACGCTCCACATCCACGTTCCGGCCGGGGCGATCCCCAAGGACGGTCCGTCCGCCGGGATCACGATGGCGACGGCGATCACCAGCGCCCTGACCGGCATCCCGGTTCGCAAGGACGTGGCGATGACCGGCGAGATCACCCTCCGCGGCCGGGTACTCCCGATCGGCGGGCTGAAGAGCAAGATCCTGGCCGCCCACCTCTCCGGGGCGCGGACGGTGATCCTGCCCCGCAAGAACGACAAGGATCTCCGCGACGTGCCGGAGGAGATCCGCAGGGACATTCGGCTGGTCGTCGTCGACTCCATGGACCAGGTCCTTGAGGCGGCGCTGCGGCGCAGGCCTCAGCCGCTCCCGGTCCGCCCGGCCGGGCCGGGCGGGGGCCAGAAGAAGGCGGCGGCGTCCGAGCCGGCGACCGGCGGCGGGCCTGCCGCCTTCCCCCCAGGCGAGCAGCCCCCGGCCCTCGCCAGGGCGCCGCGGGGGACTCCAGCCGGGATCTAGACGCGCGACCAAACGACGCGGGCATTGCCCGCGGACAGCAGCCGTCGACCGGTGAGCCGGCCGCGGCCGCCCCGACGCAGGAGGGCGGGGCATGGACTACAAGGACTACTACGCCGTGCTGGGCGTGCCCCGGACGGCGAGCCAGGCAGAGATCAGGCGAGCCTTCCGGAAGCTCGCCCGGGAGCATCACCCGGACGTGCGGCCGGGCGACCGTACCGCCGAGCGCCGCTTCAAGGAGATCAGCGAGGCCAACGAGGTGCTCTCCGACCCCGAGAAGCGCAAGCGCTACGACATGCTGGGCTCGAACTGGGACGCGTACCAGCGGGCCGGCGCCGGCGGGGCGGACCCGTTCGGGCCGGGCGGTCCGTTCGCCGGCTTCCGGACCGCCGGCGGCCCCGGCAACGTCCGCTTCGAGTTCGCCGGTGACCCGGGTGACTTCTCCGAGTTCTTCCGCACGTTCTTCGCCGGGATGGGTGGAGGCGGCGGCGGGACGGCCGGCGCGCCCGGTAGCGCCCGTGGACGCGGCCGCGGCCGCGTACGGGAGGACGGGCCCGGGCAGACGGGCTCGCTCGAGGACCTGCTGGCCGGCTTCGGCGCGGGCGGGCACCGCCGGGCGCAGACCCAGGGACGGGCCTCGGCCGCCCCGGGCCCGCTCGAGGCGACGGTTGACGTCAGCCTCGAGGATGCCTTCAGCGGCGCGACCCGCCTGGTCGCGGTGGACGGCAAGCGGCTCGAGGTCACGATCCCGGCCGGGGTGGACACCGGCAGCCGGATCCGCCTCCGGGGCCGGGGCGGCGGCGAGGGGGCGAGCGCCCGTGACCTCATCCTGACCGTCAAGGTCGCCCCCCACCCGGTGTTCGCCCGCGAGGGGGTCGACCTCGTCCGCGACCTGCCGGTCAGCCTCCGCGAGGCGCTCCTGGGGGCCGAGGTGCCGGTGCGCAGCCTCGGCGGGCGGCTGCTGCTCAAGATCCCGCCCGGGACGCAATCCGGCCGCACCTTCCGCCTGGCCGGCCAGGGGATGCCCCGCCTGCGCGGCGGCGGCCGCGGCGACCTGCTGGTGCGGACGCGGGTGATCCTTCCGACCCTCGACGAGGAGGGGCGGCGCGCGGCCGCCGCCTTTCTCGACGTCGTCCACCAGCCCAGCCCGCGGGGCGACTGACCACCCCGCCAAGACCCGCTCCGGAGACCTCGACCGACATGAACCTCGACCGCTTCACCCAGAAGGCCCAGGAGGCCATCGCCGGCGCCCAGGCGCTGGCGGCCCGCCTCCAGAGCCCCGTCCTTGACGCCGAGCACATCCTCGCCTCCCTGCTGGAGGACGACGAGGGCATCCCCGCTGCCGTGATCCGTGGCCTGGGCGTCGACCTGCGCGCCTTGCGCGAGGAGATGGCCGGGCTGCTGGCCCGCCGGGCGAAGATCAGCGGCGGGTCGCTGACCCTCGACCCGCGCGCCGTTCGCGTGCTGGAGCGGGCAGCCGAGGAAGCCCGCCGGCTCTCGGACGAGTTCGTCTCGACCGAGCACCTCCTGCTCGGCGTGGTCGAGGTAGGCGGCGAGGGCCAGCGCCTGCTCGACAGCCAGGGGGCCGGCCGCGAGGCGCTCCTCCGCTCGCTCGCCGCGGTGCGCGGCGGCCAGCGGGTCACCTCGCCGACGCCGGAGGGGACCTACCAGGCGCTCGAGAAGTACGGCCGCGACCTGACGGCCGAAGCCCGGGCCGGCAAGCTCGACCCGATCACCGGCCGCGACGACGAGATCCGGCGGGTCATCCAGGTCCTGTCGCGCCGGACGAAGAACAACCCCGTCCTCATCGGCGAGCCGGGCGTCGGCAAGACCGCGATCGTCGAGGGCCTGGCCCAGCGGATCGTCCGTGGCGACGTGCCCGAGACGCTCAAGGACAAGCGGGTTGTCGCCCTCGACCTCGGGGCGATGATCGCCGGCGCCAAGTACCGCGGCGAGTTCGAGGAGCGCCTGAAGGCGGTGCTCAAGGAGATCGCCTCGTCCGAGGGCCGGATCATCCTCTTCATCGACGAGCTCCACACCGTGGTCGGGGCCGGCGCGGCCGAGGGGGCGATGGACGCCTCCAACCTGCTCAAGCCCATGCTCGCCCGGGGCGAGCTGCACACCGTCGGGGCTACCACCCTCGACGAGTACCGCAGGCACGTCGAGAAGGACGCCGCCCTCGAACGGCGCTTCCAGCCGGTGGTGGTCGGCGAGCCGACCGTCGAGGAGACGATCAGCATCCTCCGCGGCCTGCGCGAGCGCTACGAGGTCCACCACGGCGTCCGCATCACAGACTCCGCCCTCGTCGCCGCGGCCACGCTCTCGAACCGCTACATCTCGGGGCGCTTCCTGCCCGACAAGGCGATCGACCTGGTGGACGAGGCGGCCAGCCGCCTGCGGATGGAGATCGACTCGATGCCGACCGAGCTCGACGAGCTCGAGCGGCGGCGGATCCAGCTCGAGATCGAGCGCGAGGCGCTGCGCAAGGAGCGCGACGACGCGTCGAAGGCCCGGCTCGAGGCGCTCGAGCGCGAGCTGGCCGACGTGTCCGAGGAGGCGGCCGCGATGAAGGCCCGCTGGGAGACCGAGAAGGCGGCGATCGGCGGGCTGCGGGCGACGAAGTCGGAGCTCGAGGCGCTCCAGGTGCGGATCGACCAGGCGGAGCGGGAGGCCGACTTCGCCATCGCCGCCCAGCTCAAGTACGGCACCCTGCCCGCGCTGCAGGCCAGGCTGCGCGAGCAGGAGGCCGCGCTGGCCACCGCCGACGGCGCGCCTCGCCTGCTGAAGGAGGAGGTCGGCGCCGACGACGTGGCCGCCATCGTCGCCTCCTGGACCGGCATCCCCGTCACCCGCCTGATGGAGGGTGAGATGGAGAAGCTCGTCCACATGGAGGAGCGGCTCCACCAGCGGGTCGTCGGCCAGGACGAGGCCGTCCAGGCCGTGTCGGACGCGGTCCGCCGCGCCCGGGCCGGGCTCAAGGACCCGCGGCGGCCGATCGGCTCCTTCCTGTTCCTCGGGCCGACGGGGGTGGGCAAGACCGAGCTGGCCCGGGCCCTCGCCCAGTTCCTCTTCGACGACGAGGGGGCGCTGGTCCGGATCGACATGTCCGAGTACATGGAGAAGTTCTCCGTCCAGCGGCTCATCGGCGCGCCGCCCGGCTACGTGGGCTACGAGGAGGGCGGCCAGCTGACCGAGGCGGTCCGCCGCCGGCCGTACCAGGTGATCCTGTTCGACGAGATCGAGAAGGCCCACCCGGACGTCTTCAACGTCCTCCTCCAGGTGCTCGACGACGGCCGCCTGACCGACGGCCAGGGGCGGACGGTGGACTTCCGCAACACGGTCGTGGTGATGACCAGCAACGTCGGCAGCCAGCTGATCGCCGGCTTCAGCGGGGCCGGCGGGGCGAAGCCCGACAGCACCTACGAAGCCATGAAGCGGGGCGTGATGGCCGCGCTCCGGGCCGATTTCCGGCCCGAGTTCCTCAACCGGGTCGACGAGATCATCGTCTTCCACGAGCTCTCCGAGGCGGACCTGGCGGCCATCGTCGACCTGCTGCTGGCCGAGCTGGCCAGGCGGCTGGCCGACCACGATCTCGCCGTCGAGCTGACACCGGCCGCCAAGGCGCTCATCGCCCGAGAGGGGACCGACCCGACGTACGGCGCGCGACCGCTGAAGCGGACGATCCAGCGCCTGGTCGAGAACCCGCTGGCGCGGGCGCTGCTGCGGGGCGAGCTCCTACCCGGCACGACGATCACGGTGGACGCCGACCCGGTCGGCGGCACGCTCCTGTTCGGCCAGGAGGGGTCAACGGTCGTGGCCGAGGCGGGCGAGCGGCGCGACGCGCGCGGCGGGCCGGAGGCGGCACGATCGGGAGCCGGGCGGCCGGTAGCCGGCGAGGCCAGGGGCGCTCCCCTGCTGGAGCTGCCGCCGACGAAGGGCCGCAAGAAGGACGGGGATGACGGCGGCGAGCGGCTCAACTAGGGCCGCGCCGGCCGGGAGGCGGTAACCGCGATGCGCCACGACTCGGTGCGGGCGAGGTTGTCCCGGCTGCCGTCGCAGCCGCCGCCGGCCGGGGTGCTGCCGCCGCCGCCGGAGTGGCTGCGGCCGGTCCCCACCGACGGGACGTCCCTGCCGGAACGACCGCCAGCCGGAGCCGGAGCCCGGGCAGCGGCCGCCCTCGTCTGCCTCTTTCCCGACGCCGCCGGCGAGATCCGCGTCGTCCTGACGGAGCGCGCCGACCACGGCGGTCACCACTCCGGCGAGGTGAGCCTGCCCGGCGGGAAGGCGGAACCGGCCGAGCACGACCCGGTCGAGACCGCGCTGCGCGAGGCGAGCGAGGAGGTGGGCCTCGACCCTGGCGCCTGCGGGCTGGAGATCCTCGGCTTCCTCGAGCCCGCCTGGATCCCGGCCAGCAACTTCGTGGTGACGCCGGTCGTCGCGCTGTCCATCCGCGAGCCGGCGCTGGTGGCCGACCCGCGCGAGGTCTATGCGATCTTCGACGCCCCGCTCGACGCGTTCCTGCCGGGAGCGCCCCGGGTCATCCTCGAGCGGACCGTCCGGGGCACTCCGCTCCGCTACGGTGCCTACCAAGTGGACCGCTGGATCGTCTGGGGCGCCACGGCCCGGATCCTCGGCCAGCTCGGGGCCCTGCTGGGAGAAGGCCGCTAGCGCCGTCGCCAGGCGGCCGCCGCGCGACCGTGCCGCCAGCCAGGCGCCCGGGATGCTCGACGCCCGGCGAGGGTTCCTCGTCCGCGGTGCGGCCACGCAGCCCGGCCGGCTGCAACCGGCCCCGCGGTGGTGGCGCATCCTGGCACCGATTCGGGACCACTTCGCGGTGCAATCGGTACCAGGGTCGGATGCGACGCACCGCGGCCCGACCATACCCTCCTCATGTACCCGGCCGCCGGCCGGGTCGCCTGCGAGCGGGGCGTGCGGTGGCCGACACGACGATCGCCTTCTGCGAGAGGTGCGGGCGCGACCGGGACGTGTTCCGCGGCACCGTGGACCAGTTCCGCGTCTGCCCGCGGTGCGGCACCGCCTGCTGCCCGGACTGCTGGAACCAGACGGGCGGCGGGTGTCTCGCCTGCATCCCCTTCAGCCTCCCGCCGCCGGGACCCCGGCGCACCATCGCCCCAGCGCCCGCCGCCCAGATCACGTCCGCGGGCGGACGCGCCCGGCGACAGGACGCCGGCGGCACGGCGGGAGCCACGGAGACCGGGGAGGGCATGGTCGCCCGTCGCTCGACCCCGAAGCCCGTCCCCCGTGACTCCCGGTCGGCCGCGACCCTCGCCTCGCCTGCGGCATCCGCGTACGCCCCGTCCTTCGCCGCGGCGGCGGCCGGCGACCAGCCGGCGCCTGCCGGACGCCGGGCGGCATCGCCCGGGCGGCGAGCTGCCCGTTTCCTCGCCGGGGTCGCGCTGAGCGCCGTCGTGCTGGTCGGGGTTTCCGTCGCGGCCTTCGCCGCGACGTGGCCGCGGGGATCGGCCGCCGCACCACGTCTGCAGCCGGCCGCGACGACGGCCCCCACGCCGGCAGGCCAGGCCACCACCGACCCGACGACCGTGGCGACGCAACCCCCGGCCGCATCGACGAAGCCGCATCCGTCGCGGACGGCAGCACCGGCGAACACACGGCCCGCCACCACCCGGGCGGCCGAGCGACCGGCAGTCCCGCGACGGACCGCGGCGCCGGTCGTGATCGTCGCGCCGCCGGCACCGACGGCGACGCCCAAAGCCACCCCGGCGCCGACCGCGCCGCCGCCGCCACCGCCCACCGATCCCCCGCCGGAGCCGACGCCCGAACCACCGGCGGAGCCGCCGCAGGAGCCGCCCGCTCCCTGACACCTCCACGGACGGGGCGAGAGCCACCGTCCGGGAGTGCGGCCCGGCCCCCCTCCGGCGCGCGCCCCACGAGGGCGTACCGCATGACCGGCTCGCCCCCTGCCCGGTGAAGGGCCCGCTAGAGCGGCTCGCCCTCGGCAGCGGCGGCGCCGCCAGCCTCGCCGCCTGCGCGGCTGAGCATCCCGCGGGCCTCTTCCTGGGCTGGCGGACATGCGCCGCTCCCCTCCCCGGGCGGCGCGTCGCCCGAGTCGAGCCGGCCTGCGAGGCCGTCTGCAGGGTGGCGCGTCGGGTCATCCAGCCCGGCCATCTCGACGATCATCGCGCGCATCTCCGACAGCTCCGACCAGGCGCAGTGGTCGAGCCCCGCCGGCCAGAGGACTGCCTCGCCAGCCGCCACCCGGGCCGTCTCGTCGCCGACCCGGATCCAGCCGCCGCCCTCGATGACGATGAACCAGGCCGCATGCGGACTCGTGAACGGCTCCATGCTCGCGCCCCGGGCGAAGGCAAGCTCGACGATCGACCCGCACGCGTCAGCGTGGATCACCTGCCCGGCGACACCGGTCGTCCCGCCGGGGCCGTCCGGCCGGCGGTGGCCCACGCCGAAGCGGCGGATCTCCATCGCGGGTGCCTCCCTGCCCTCCCGGGTCGATCTGCCTCGTGACCGCTCGCGGGGCAGCTGGCGCTAGCGCCGCCGGCGGCGGCTCGCGCGCGGCCGGATCGTGGCCTCGGGATGAGCGTACTTCTTGAGTGACAGGTAGCGCGCCTTGGCCAACTGCTTCTCGTACGCGTCGAGCAGGGGCGGGAAGCGGACGAAACGAACCCAGAGGAGAACGCCGCAGCCGATCACCAGGCTGATCAGCACGATCCAGAACTCGAAGGCGAAGAGCGCCTCGATGAACACGAGCGGGAAGAAGATCAGCCCCGCCCACAGCAGCCATTCGTACAGCTCCAGGTACGGTCCGTGGCGGCGGAGCTGGCGAGTGCGGACGACGTAGAGGACGAGCAGGGCGGCGAGTCCGACCAGCGAGGCGATCCAGATCGGGTTGAACAGGTCGTGGAAGTTCTGGCCGTTGAACGGGAGGAAGAGGTACTCCCAGGGCGGGAGGGTCACGGTCGGCTCCTCTGGGCGCAGCGGTGCTCGTCGGTGTGGCGTAAGAGCGGCGGTCCCCGGACGCGAGCGGGGCCACGCCGGCCCGGTGCACCGGCCGGCGCGCCCGCCGAGTATGCCACGAGCGCACGCTATACTCGGCCGCGTTCGCGCCGGCGCGCGGGGCGGCCCGTCGGACGCCGGTGCGCGCCCGGCAGGAGGGAGAGAGACTGGTGCGAGCCCTGCTGTCGGTCGCCAACCGCGAGGGCATCGCCGCGCTCGCGCGCGATCTCCGGGCGCTGGGCGTGGAGTTGTTCGCCACCGACGGGACCCGCGAGCACCTCGCCGGCGAGGGCGTCGAGGTCGAGCCGGTGGCCGCGCTGACCACCGTCCCCACGCTCCTGGGCGGCCTGGTCAAGACCTTCCACCCGGCGATCTACGCCGGCATCCTGGCTCGTCGCGACCGCCCGGCCGAGCTGGCCGAGCTGGCCGAGCAGGGCATCGGCCTGATCGACATCGTCGTGGTGAACATGGCCCCGTTCGCCGGCCAGGTCGGCCTGCGACGCGTCCCGCTCGACGAGGCGATCGAGATGATCGACGTGGGCGGGACCGCCCTGCTCTCGGCTGCCGCCCGCAACCACGCCGCCGTCGCAGCCGTCGCCAGTCCCGCTCACTACGGCCGGCTGGTGGCTGAGATCCGGGAACGCGGCATCCCGTCGGCCGAGCTGCGCCAGGCGCTGGCGGCCGAGGCCTTCGCCCTCGTTGCGGCCTACGACGCCGAGGTGGGGGCCTACCTGTCGCAGATCGGCGGCACGATCTTCCCGGCCCGGGTGGGGATCGTGCTCGAGAAGGTCGCCGACCTGCCTTACGGCGAGAACCCCCACCAGCGGGCCGCCTTCTACCGCGAGACGACGCACCGCGACGGGACCCTGGCCGACGCGACCCGCCTGCAGGGCCGCCCGCCGACCTTCAACGACCTGCTCGACCTGGACGCGGCCTACCGCATCGCCTCCGACTTCACCGCCCCGACGGCGGTCTTCGTCCGCCACACCGACCCGGTCGGGATCGCCTCCGACGACGAGCCGGTGGAGGCCTTCCGGCGGGCGCTGGAGACCGACCCGGCGGCCGCCTTCGGCAGCATCGTGGGGCTCAACCGGACCGTTGACGGGCCGACCGCCCGCGAGATCGCCGGCGGCTCGTTCGAGGCGGTCATCGCCCCGGGCTACGACGAGGCGGCCCGGCGGATCCTCGCGGCGAGGCCCGAGCTCGAGGTGCTGGCCGTGCCACCCAACCCGGCCGACGGGCTGCGCGACTACGGCATCGCCGCCCTCGACTTCAAGCGGGTGACGGGCGGCCTGCTGGTGGAGACGCCGGACGACACGGCCCTCGACCGCGGCCAGCTCCAGGTCGTGACAATCCGCCATCCGACGCTCCAGGAGCTGACCGACCTGCTCTTCGCCTGGCGCGCCTGCGCGCACGTCCGCTCGAACGGGATCGTCATCGCCCGGAACCTGCAGGCGGTGGGGATCGGCGGCGGCCAGGTGAGCCGCCAGGTGGCGGTGGAGATCGCCCTGCACCGGGCCGGCGACCGGGCGCGGACAGCCGTCCTGGCCAGCGACGCCTACTTCCCGTTCCCCGACGTCATCTCCCATGCGGCCACGGCCGGGGTCTCGGCGATCATCCAGCCCGGCGGCTCGAGCCGTGACGAGATGGCGATCGAGGTCGCCGACCGCCACCACCTGGCGATGGTCTTCACCGGGCGGCGCCACTTCCGCCACTGAGGCGCGTTCGCGGCGCGCCGTTCCGGGCGCGCGCCTACCCGCTGCGCGGGGCCGCCTCGCGCCAGGTTCCTGCCCGGGCGTCCCAGGTCGCGATCGGGCGGACGGCACCCGGGCCATCCAGGTCCTCGCGGCGGGCCCGGGCCGTGGCGACGGTCTGTCTCCAGCCGGGCGGCCGGAGCCCGGGCGCCAGGTCGGCCAGCGGTGCGAGGACGAAGAGACGATGACGGGCTGCCGGGTGGGGGACCTCCAGCCACTGGACGCCGGCCCGCGCCGGATCCTCGCTCCGGGCCCCCTCCGGTCGCTGCCGGCGGAGCCGGTGGCGGCCGAAGACGAGCAGGTCCAGGTCCAGCTCGCG
Source organism: Chloroflexota bacterium (assembly GCA_017860675.1). Taxonomy (GTDB): domain Bacteria; phylum Chloroflexota; class Limnocylindria; order Limnocylindrales; family CSP1-4; genus CTSoil-043. The sequence continues at coordinate 614 of JAGDMV010000050.1, read as the reverse complement.
CGGGCCCCAGCGAGCCCGGTTCTGCCTGCCGAACGCCCGCTCGATGCCCTTCAGGGCGACCAGCAGGGCGAGGGCGCCGGTCGCCGGATCCGCGCCGGCCGGCACGTCAAGGGCGAGAGCGGCGTTGCGGAACTCGGGCTGGTCGGTCACTCCCACGGGGGTGGTGGCGTACAGGCGAGACACGCCCCGGAGCCGGGTGCCGGGCATGGCCCCGAGCGCGTGGACGGCGGCGGCCAGCGTGGCGGTCGCGTCGCCGAGGTTGGCGCCCAGGCCGACGTAGGCGCGGACGACGCGCGGGGCGGGGTGTGGCGCGGCCCTAGCCGGCTCCTGGCGGCCGGGCGGGCCGACGGCGGGGCGGGGCGAGGCGGTGGTGGACACGCGGTCGAGAATACGCCCGTGCGCCGCGTCCTCGTCCTCGTCCTGCACCGCCCGCCGTCGGTCGCCGACGGGCCGCTCGCCCGGGATCTCGCTGCTGCCCGGGATCTGCTCGCCGCGCGCCACCTGGCCGCGTTCCGGGCGGCCGGCGCCGACGACGTCCGGCTGATCTCCGAGCCGGCTGCCGCCGACGTCCCCTTCGGGACGCGCCTTTCCCGGCTCGTCGGCGAGGCCCGGCC
>JAGDMV010000174.1 GCA_017860675.1 Chloroflexota bacterium | reverse complement strand
TGTCCCAGGCCGGGGCCGCGCCAGGCGACGCGGCAGCCGGGGAACCGGTCGCCGGAACTGCGGCCGGCGAGGTGGCAGCCGAGGAACCGGTCGCCGGGGCGGCAGCCATTGAGGCGGCCGTGGATGGCGAGGTGCCCGGGGCGGCAGCCATTGAGGCGGCCGTGGAGGGCGAGGTGCCCGGGGCGGCAGCCAGTGAGGCGGCCGTGGAGGGCGAGGCGCCCGGGGTAGCAGCCGGCATCGCGGCCGAGGGCGAGGCGCCCGGGGTAGCAGCCGGCGAGGCGGCGGCGCCGGGCGCCCCCGCCGGGCGTGACGGGCCGCCAACTGGCCCGGGCGAAGACGTCGCAGGCCCGACAGCCGGCTGATCGCGCGGCCGCGGCCCGTTGGCGGGCCGCCGGCAACCCGTGAGTCCCGGGCTCCTGGGTTGAGACGCAAGGGGGTGAGCATGAACGCCTATCTCGTGGCCGTGTCCGTCGACCGCCCCGGGGTGCTCTCGCGGCTCCTCGCCGCGTCCGCGGCCCGCGGCGTGAACGTCGCCCCGGCCTACGGCCTGTCCGACGGGAAGATCGGGCTCATCTGCCTCGGATCGGACGACGAGGAGGGGCTGCAGGCTGCAATCGCCGACGCAGGCTACTCCGCGACCGCGATAGAGATGATCGTCACCGAGCTGGAGAACAAGCCCGGCACCGGGGCCGAGCTGTTCGGGAAGCTTGCCGCCGCCGGCGTGAGCCTGCTCGTCGCGGTGCCCGTCGGGATGAACGGCGACAGGATCCAGTTCGCCCTCGGCGCGACCGACCCGGCTCTCCTCAGGGCGACGCTCGGTCGCTGAGCCGCATCGGGCGGCAGGCAGAAGTCGAGGGTGGGTCGCGCCGCCCGGGCGCGCTGACCTCGGCCGACGCGACGCCGCCAGCGTCCGCCCGGAGACCACGCCAAGGCAGGCCGAGCCCGGCGCCTGCGCCTCACCGAAGCGAAGCGGCGGCCCGGATGCCTGCTCCGGGCCGCCGCCATGCGATCCTGTCGCCGGCCGCGAGGCCGAGGCGCCGCGGCGTGCGGGCTACCAGGTTAATTGGGGGCGGTGATCTTCAGCGTCGGGTCGTTCACCCGGCTGACGTCGAACACCATCTGAACCTTCGACGAGGTGCCGCTCACGTCGATCGTGCCGCTGAACTCCATGGCCACCAGGTACGAGCCGTCCTTCGCCACCCACAGGTCAACCATGGCGTCGGGCGGAATCGAGGCGGCCGCCGGGAGCGCGCCCAGCTTGCTGGCGTCCATCGAGTAGTGGAGCGACGGGATCCCGTTGCGAGTCTCCTCGCCCTTGAGGAACAGGGCCGCCCCGGCCTGCTCGAGGTTCATCTGCTTGATGAGGACGTCGGGGGCGAGGCTGGCGAACTGCTGCGTGTACTGGTCCGGGTCGCCCGGGAGCTCGGTCCAGGTGTCGCCGGTCTTCGTCCAGGCACCCTGGCCCTCGATGACGATGATGGTCTGCTCGATGCCGGCCATGTTGACGTCGAACTGCTGCGCCTTGACCGGCTCCGTCTGGTAGAGCGTCGTCATGGCGATCTCGCCCATGCCGGCGAGCCCGGACATGTTGATATCGAGCTGGTAGGACGACAGCTCTGACGTCTTGCCGGTCAGGCCCTCCAGGTCGATGGCCGGGCTGGCCGCCTCGCTGGGCGCCTCGGTCGGGGCGACCGTGGGCGCTTCTGTCGGCTCGGGTGTGGGCGCAGCCGTGGGGGCCTCCGTCGCCGGCGCCGCGCTCGGAGCGGCGCTGGGCGCGGGTGAACCGCCGCTGCTGCAGGCCGCCACGAACAGCGCGAGCACGATGGCCGCGCCGAGCGCGCGGTGAGGAGACTGGACCATCGACCTGACCTCCAATTCGAGCACGATCCGGCCGGCGAGTCGCCTTGGTGTTCTCGGACGGATCGGCCGCCAGCCTAGCATGCCGGGCCGGGCCGCAACAGCAAACCGAAGCGCCCACTGCCGGTTGGGCCGGAAGTCCCGGCCCTCAGGAGCCGGCCTCGGTCGCATGGCGCTCGTCGAGGGCGTAGATTCGGGTCGAAAGGACGGTGTTCACCATGACGCGCCTCCCGCTCCGCCTGGTCGGCCGGCTGCTCGGATTCCTCGTCGCCGCCTTGTTCATCGGCACGATCGCCTCGGCGATCGCCGCCGCCGTGGCGAAACGGCGGCTTGTGTCGATCGGCGGGCCGGAGGACGACGAGGTGGCGCTGGTGACGATCTACGGCTCGCTCGACTTCCGCAGCGCCGCCACGTCCTTCCGGCGGGGATCCCTGCTCGCCTGGTTTGCCGGCGGACAGCTCGACCTTCGCGGGGCGACGCTCGACCCAGCCGGGGCGGACCTCGATGTCAGGACGATCTTCGCCGGGACGAACGTGGTCGTCCCGGAGGGCTGGCGTGTCACTGTGGAGGGCCCGGCGATCTTCGGCGCCAACAGCGCACGGGCCGGGGAGCCCGGGGCGGGTGCCCCGGAGCTCCGCGTGCGGGCCGTGACCGTCTTCGGCGGGACCATGGTCAGCGCGGAGGCATGGGACCTGGCGGCATCGGAGCAGACGCTGGTTGTTGCAGCAGAGCCAGGCACGACCGCTCCGGAGCCGGCCGAGGCAGTCGTGGCAACCGAGGCGACGCCCGGGACGGCCGTCGAGGAGCACGTCGCGGAGGCGGCCACGGTCGCTCCGAAGCGGCGACGGCGTCGTGCCGCCCCCGACGCAGCCGCCGCCGACCAGCCGGCCGCTGGAGACCACAGCCCCGCCGCCGATCCCGGCTGAGCATGGCCCGGCACATCTACGATTTCGGCAGGCCTGATCGGTTCGTCACCGGCACGGTCGGCTCGCCAGGCCAACGGACCTTCTTCCTCCAGGCGGTCAAAGGGTCGGCCGTCGTCTCGGTCGTGCTCGAGAAGATCCAGGTCCAGGTCCTCGCCGAGCGTCTCGGGGCGCTGCTCGAGGAGGCCCGTCGCGACGGTGCGAGCGTGCCGGAGGCTGGGCCGCGCGCCGCGGGGGACGAGGCCACGCTGGCGGAGCCCCTGGTCGAGTCCTTCCGGGTCGGCACCTTGACCATCGGCTGGGACCCGGCGCGGTCCGAGGTGATCGTGGAGGCGAGGGCCCAGGTCGGTGATGCCGAGGAGGAGGCCGCCGCGGTCGAGCTCGATGACGACGACCCGACCGGGCCGGACCTGGTCCGCGTCCGGCTTGCGCCTGCCGCGGCGCTCGCCTTCGCCGAACACGCGCTGGAGGTCGTCGCAGCCGGTCGCCCTCCGTGTCCGCTCTGCGGCCAGCCGCTCGACCCCGCGGGCCACCTCTGCCCCCGGAGGAACGGCTACGTCCACTGAGCGGCCCGCCGGGGGAGGCGGGGTGCCGGGGTGACCGAGCCGCCCGACACTGCCCGAGAGGCCGAGACGGGCGAGGTCGAGCTGCCCCCGGCGATCGACCTGCCCGGGGCCGAAGCCCTGCTCCTGCTCGAGAGTGGGGAGATCGAGGTCATCGGCCGTCTGGTGGCCGCCTCCAACGCCACCCTGCTGGTCGCGGTCAGCGACGAGCTGCCCGGGCGGGGCACGATCCGGGCCGCGGCCATCCACAAGCCCATCCGCGGCGAGCGGCCGCTCTGGGATTTCCCCGCCGGAACGCTGGCTGCCCGTGAAGTTGCCGCCCACGCCGTCTCCATGGCGTCGGGCTGGGACATCGTGCCGCCGACGGTGATGCGCGCGGACGGCCCCTTCGGCCCCGGCATGCTCCAGCTGTGGGTCGGTACGAGCGACGATGTCGATCCGGCCGGGCTGCTGGGCACCGGGGACCCACGGCTCCGCAGGATCGCCATCTTCGACGCGGTGGTCAACAACGCCGACCGCAAGGCCGGCCACCTGCTCGTCCGCCCCGATGGGCTTGTACAGGGTGTCGACCACGGCGTGACCTTCCACGTCGAGCCGAAGCTCCGGACGGTCCTCTGGGAGTGGCGGGGAACGCGCCTGGCTCCGGGCGAGCTCGCCGTTCTCAGGAGCCTTGCCGCGCGTCTGGGGCCGCGGGCTGACCTCGGCCAGTGCCTGGCTGTGCTCCTGGCGCCCGAGGAAGTGGCCGCCACCCGGGCGCGCGTTCGCGCGCTGCTGCGCTCCGGCCGGTTCCCCCAGCCCCATCCCGACTGGCCGGCCGTCCCCTGGCCCTGGTACTAGGACAATCCGATCGGCCTTCCCCGCCGAAGGAAGGGAGCAAGAGAGGTCCACCAACCCCTCGAGCCGGGCTGACCAGGCACTCTGAACCCCCTCGATGGGGGGTACCAATCGTCGCGATCGCCAGGAATCATCCATTGATTCCCTGTCCCCGGTGGCGCATCGGTCGTCCAGCCGAGCATCCACCCGAGTGCCGAGCGGCCGGCTTGATCGCCTTGGTCCCGGGGGCGCCGCGCGCGAGCTGCTCGCGCCGCGAAGGGGGCTGACCCCGGCGGCGCCTGCTCGAGGCGCAAACGAGGAGAATCCAATGTCCGAAACTGCCGTCCAGCTCGACGGCGTGCGCAAGTCCTACCGAGCCGTCGAGGCGCTGCGCGGCGTCGACCTGGCCGTGGAGCGAGGCACGATCATGGG